>NZ_JBHWLC010000128.1:0-16585 GCF_042730635.1 Streptomyces sp. NPDC059917 | reverse complement strand
GGTTCCAGAAGGAACCCGGGGCCCGGCCCGACCGTCTGCCGACGGGTGAGGCGCGCCTAGTTGTCGTCCTCGTCGATCAGGAAGCCCCGCATCGGCGACGGCGCCTGCTGCATCGGCTGCGGCGCAACCGGCCGCACCGGAGCCATCGGCTGCGTCATCGCGGGAGACATCTGCTGCTGGCCACCGTAGGAGGGGCCGCCCATCGGGGACGGACCACCCATCGGGGAGGGACCGCCCATGGGGGACGGACCACCCATGGAGTGACCCATCGCTCCGGCCGGGGCCATCGACGGCGCCGGCGACGGCGGCAGCGAGGCGGTGGCCGGCGTGCGCGGCGGCGCGAGGGAGTCGTCGGCCTGGGTCTCCAGCTGACGCAGCTGGCTCTCCAGGTAGGACTTCAGACGCGTGCGGTACTCGCGCTCGAAGCCGCGCAGGTCCTCGACCTTGCGCTCCAGCGTGGCGCGGGCGGACTCCAGGGAGCCCATCGCGACGCGGTGCTTCTCCTGCGCGTCCCGCTCCAGCGCGTCGGCCTTGGCACGGGCGTCCCGCTCCAGGCCCTCGGCGCGCGAACGGGCCTCGCCGACGATCTTGTTGGCCTCGGAACGGGCCTCCGCGATCGCCTGGTCGGCGGTCTGCTGCGCCAGGGACAGGACGCGGGCGGCGCTGTCGCCACCGGGGCCCTGCTGCGGGAGCTGCGGCTGCTGCTGCTGGTGCATCGGCTGCATCTGCTGGCCCATGGGCTGCATCTGCTGCCCCATCGGCTGGCCCATCTGCTGCTGCATGGGCTGCATCTGCTGGCCCATCTGCTGCTGCTGCATCTGCTGCTGCTGCATCGGCTGGCCGAGCTGGTTCTGGCCGCCCATGGACTGCTGTCCGGCCATGGGGTGCTGCTGCATGGGGCCACCCATCGGGCCCGGACCCTGCGGTCCGTGACCACCGGGGCCGGCCGGCAGCTGCGGCTGCCCACCCTGCAGCTGGGGCGGACCCATCTGCTGGGGCTGCTGCTGCTGCGGCGGGCCGGATATGGCCGCGGGAACCGGGGCGCCCGGGCCTCGCTGGTCCTGCGGCTCCGGCTTGCGCATGCCCTGCTGCTGCTGGTTCTGCGCGGCGGCACGCGTGGCGGCCGCCAGCTTGGCGCGCAGATCCTCGTTCTCACGGAGCAGGCGCGTCAGTTCGCCTTCGACTTCGTCGAGGAAGGCGTCAACCTCGTCCTCGTCGTAGCCTTCTCGGAGGCGAACGGTCGTGAACTGCTTGTTCCGCACGTCCTCGGGGGTCAGCGGCATCTCTTCTTCACCTCTACGTAGTCGTCGGCAGTCGGCAAGACCGTATCGTTCACACGCTTCTCGCAGCGGTGCTCACGAAACTGATGAGGATGTAAACGATGATCATCAGAACGAAGAAGGACAGGTCGAGTGCCACGCCCCCGAGACGCAACGGCGGGATGAACCGCCGAAGAAGCTTGAGCGGTGGATCGGTGACAGTGTAGGTGGCCTCCAGAACGACCACCATCGCCTTGCCAGGGGCCCACGAAGGGGCGAACTGGAAGACGTAGTCCATGACCAGTCGGAAGATCAGCACGATGAGGAAGCACATCAGCGCGATGTAGACAACCTCCAGAGCCACGCCCATCCCGCGCTTCCCTCTCCCCTTGCTGTCGCTGTCCGGCCTGCCGGCCGGGTCGTCGCCTACGGTCCCGTGTCTTAACTCGTCGGTCTAGCTTTGGTTGAAGAACCCGCCCTCCGCGATGCGGGCCTTGTCCTCCGCCGTGACATCGACGTTAGCAGGCGACAGCAGGAACACCTTCTGTGTCACGCGTTCAATACTGCCGTGCAGACCGAACACGAGACCGGCCGCGAAGTCGACCAGGCGCTTCGCATCGGTGTCGTCCATCTCCGTGAGATTCATGATCACGGGGGTGCCCTCGCGGAAGTGTTCCCCGATGGTACGGGCCTCGTTGTACGTCCGGGGGTGCAGCGTGGTGATGCGGTAGGGCTCCCGCTCGGAGACGACCTTGGGCATGATCACGGGGGCGTTCTTCTCCATGGTGGGGCGTTCAGGTGTGATGGATGCCACGGGTGCGATACGCGGCGATCGTCCGTTTTCTACCGGGATTGCGATGGGTTCGCGCTGCGCCGGCGGCTGTACGACTCGTACCGGTTCGTCCTGTACGGGCGGTTGGTGCGATACGGCCTGCTGCCGGCGGTCCCTGTCGCGGGCTCGTTCCGGTTCCGGCTCGGGTTCGAACTCGTCGTCGGGGTCGTACCCCGGGTTGTCGTACCGGTCGTCCTCCACGAGGCCGAGGTAGACCGCCATCTTGCGCATCGCGCCGGCCATTCTCTGAGTCCTCCGCTCTGTGGTGGATCGCCCTGTCGCAGGTGTCGCAGGTGTCGTGTCGCATTGTCACCAAAGTCACCAACTGCCTGCGATCCACGTGGTCTGTCCGCTCATCAGCGGAAATGACCATATTTTCTGCTGTGGTCCGACTTTCTTCGCGACGTTACCCGAGCCGGGGCCTCGCACCGAGTACCGCAGTGCCGACGCGTACATGTGTCGCACCGGCCATGACGGCCTGTTCCAGGTCGGCGCTCATCCCGGCCGAGACCATCGTGGCAGCCGGATGGTCCGCGCGCAGCTGGGATGACAATTCCAGCAGCCGCTCGAAGGCGGCCTGTTCGCGGCCCGCGTACGGACCGGCCAGCGGCGCGACCGTCATGAGGCCGTCGATCCGCAGTCCGGGCGCCGCCGCGACGAGCTCCGCCAGTTCCGGCAACAGGTCCGGCGCGGCGCCGCCGCGCTCCCCGCGCTCGCCCGACTCGGCGTCGAGCGCGATCTGTACGAGGCAGCCGAGTTCGCGTCCGGCCTTCACCGCGGCCGCCGAGAGCGCCGGCACCAGCCGGGCCCGGTCGACGGACTGCACGACGTGCGCGTATCCCGCCACCGAACGGACTTTGTTGGTCTGCAACTGACCGACGAAGTGCCAGTTGAGCGGCAGATCCGCGCAGGCCACGGCCTTGGGGGCGGCGTCCTGGTCGCGATTCTCCGCCACATGACGGACCCCCAGGTCCGCCAGCAGTCGTACGTCGCTCGCGGGATACGTCTTGGTGACCACGATGAGGGTCACCTCGTCCCGCTCCCGCCCGGCCGCCGCGCACGCGGTGGAGATGCGTTCCTCCACCTGCGCGAGGTTGGCGGCCAGCTCAGCGCCACGGTCAGTCATCCGTCGATCCCCCACGTTCCGTCCGGGGGGACCCCAACCAGACGTATCCGGCGAGCCGCCCGGTCACCCGGTCGCGGCGGTAAGAGAAGTGGTCCCCGGACTCCAGTGTGCAGACCGGGGAACGCCGGGCGTCCACCACCCCCGCCGCGGCGAGCTGGGCGTGCACCCCGGCGACCACGTCGACGGCGGGGGTCCCCCAGCTGGTTTCGGCGAAGGCCTCCGGCACGACCGCGGCGACCTCGTCCCGCATCGCGGCGGGGACTTCGTAGCACCGACCGCAGACGGCGGGTCCGGTACGGGCCACCATCCGCCCCGGTTCGGCGCCGAGCGAGACCATCGCCGCCACCGCGGCGGGCACCACCCCGGCGACCAGTCCGGGCCGCCCGGCATGGGCGGCGGCCACCACCCCGGCGACGGGGTCGGCCAACAGGACGGGGGTGCAGTCGGCGGTGAGGACCGCGAGGGCGAGCCCCCGACGGGTGGTCACCACCGCGTCCACGGCCGGGACCTCGTGTCCCTCGGCGCCGTCCCCGGCCCACGGACCGTCGACCACCGCGACGTCCCGCCCGTGCACCTGGTTCATCCAGACCACCCGGTCCGGGGCGAGGCCCAGGGTCCGCGCGGCGCTCGCCCGGTTGTTCCGCACGACCTCGGGGTCGTCCCCCACCGCCCCGCCGAGGTTGAGCTCCTCATACGGAACGGCGCTCCCCCCGCCCCACCTGTCGGTGAAAGCGAAGTGGGCGCCGCTCACGGTGTGCTGCTCTATCGTCACTTCAAGAAATCCGGGACGTCCAGCTCCTCGGCCGGGCTGTCCTGGTACGGACGGGCCGTCGGGACCTGCGGGGCCACCGGGATGGCCTCGACCGGCGCCGGCTCGACCGGCACCTGCACGTCCTCGCGCGGGGTGACCGAACCCAGTCCGCCGAAGGCCGGACGGACCGGCTCCGCGGCACGGACCGGCGGGGCCGGCTCCTCGCGCTTGGTGGACGCGGCGCCGATGACGTTGTCCCGGCGGGCCGGGGGCTGTCCGCCGTCGAACCCGGCCGCGATGACGGTGACCCGCACCTCGTCGCCGAGCGCGTCGTCGATGACGGCGCCGAAGATGATGTTCGCCTCGGGGTGCGCGGCTTCGCTGACCAGCTGGGCCGCCTCGTTGATCTCGAAGAGACCGAGGTCGGATCCACCGGAGATGGAGAGCAGCACGCCGCGGGCTCCGTCGATGGACGCTTCCAGCAGCGGCGAGGAGATCGCCATCTCGGCGGCGGCCACGGCGCGGTCGTCGCCGCGGGCCGAACCGATGCCCATGAGGGCCGAGCCCGCCTCGGACATCACGGACTTGACGTCCGCGAAGTCGAGGTTGATCAGACCCGGGGTGGTGATGAGGTCGGTGATGCCCTGGACGCCCGAGAGCAGGACCTGGTCCGCCGACTTGAAGGCGTCGAGGACGCTGACCTGGCGGTCCGAGATGGACAGCAGCCGGTCGTTGGGGATGACGATGAGGGTGTCGACCTCTTCGCGGAGTTCGGCGATGCCGTCCTCCGCCTGGTTGGCGCGCCGGCGGCCTTCGAAGGTGAAGGGCCGGGTGACCACACCGATCGTCAGCGCGCCCAGCGAGCGCGCGATGTTGGCGACCACGGGGGCGCCACCGGTACCGGTGCCACCGCCTTCGCCGGCGGTGACGAAGACCATGTCGGCCCCCTTGAGGACCTCCTCGATCTCCTCGCGGTGGTCCTCTGCCGCCTTGCGGCCGACGGCCGGGTTGGCTCCGGCGCCGAGGCCCCGGGTGAGTTCGCGGCCGACGTCGAGCTTGACGTCGGCGTCGCTCATCAACAGCGCCTGGGCGTCGGTGTTGATGGCGATGAACTCGACGCCCTTGAGACCGACCTCGATCATTCGGTTGATGGCATTGACACCACCGCCGCCGACACCGATGACCTTGATGACTGCGAGGTAGTTCTGCGGTGCTGCCACGTCGAAGGCCTCTCGCCTCGAGTTACGTGTCGCCGCCTCGCGGGCCTGCGGTGCGACGACTGATGCCGAAAGTGGGACGGTCCAACACGCCGACCCGAACCCTAACCCTGAAGTTTAGGGTTAAGAGTGTGTCTGTTCTCTGGACTCTCCGAACAGGACACTAAGTCGACAAGTGGTGCGCGTTCAACGAACACGCCGAACCTCCCGTTTTTCTTTTCACCCTATGTGATCACCCATATCGCTGGCCAACCAGGGTGCGTCGGTGTTCGACTCGACGTCAACTCCCGGACACCGCAGGGGCCGTGGGCGCGCTCACGTCGAAGTGGTCAGCCTTGGGCACGGCCTTGAGCAGCGCGGTCAGCGCGCGGCCCTTCGCCTCACCCTGTTCGCCGCTCCCCCAGACGACCTCGCGGCCCCGGGTCAGCTCCAGAACGACCGAGTCGTACGAGCCGACCTTGACCAGCAGGGTCTCCCTGGCCACGGCCTTGGGGAGGTCGCCGGCGACGGCCACCGCCTCGCGCAGCAGCCGTTCCTCGTCGAAGCGCCGGGCGCTCGGCGACTGTCCGGCGGACAGTTCGAGGACCGGAACGCCCGCGGGTGCTTTCGCCACCGTGTCGAATCGCACACCCGAAGCGTCCACTTCCACGAAGTCCGCGCCCTTTTTGATGAGCAGGACGGGTTTGCGCTCCGTCACTTTCAGTCCGATTCCGTGCGGCCACGACCGCGTCGCCGTCACGGTGTCGACCCGCGGCAGCTTGGCCCGGACCCGGCTCTCGATCTCGTCGGTGTCCACGCCGACGAGCGGCGCCCCGACCGGAACGGCCGCGGCGGCGAGCACCTGCGCGGAAGTGAGCACCTCGGTGCCGCCCGTCGTGACCTTCTCGACCCGCAGCCAGCTGGACCCGTACAGGGCCCACGTGCCGCCCGCGCCGAGCAGGACGGCGGCGAGGGCGGCCGCGAGCAGCACGGGGCCCCGGCGCGGGCGCCCCGGTGTGGACCGGGGGCCGCCGGGGCCCCGGAAGGGCGATCTCCGCGCCGCCTTCGCCGTCTTGCCGGGCTTGGGCGGTTTGGGGGGCCTGGGCGCCTTGGCCGGCTTCGGGGACTTGACGCCCTTGCGTGCGGTCGTCGCTCCGGCCACTGCGGTGCCTCCTGCGTCGGTGCCTGCCCGGCTCAGCGGGCTCGGTGTGCGGCGATCGCCTCGTAGACCATGCCGACCAACAGATCATCGGCGTCCCGGCGACCGAACTCCGCCGCGGCGCGCGACATCTCGTACAGACGGTGCGGATCGGCCAGAACCGGGAGGACCTGGCTGAGGATCCATTCCGGCGTCAGTTCCGCGTCGTCGACGAGCAGGCCGCCGCCGGCCTTGACCACCGGCTGGGCGTTGAGCCGCTGTTCACCGTTGCCGATCGGCAACGGGACGTAGGCAGCGGGCAGCCCGACGGCGGACAGTTCGGCGACGGTCATCGCACCCGCGCGGCACAGCATCATGTCGGCGGCGGCGTACGCGAGATCCATCCGGTCCACGTACGGTACCGGCACGTAGGGCGGCATACCGGGCATGTTGTCGACACGCGGCACTTCGTTCTTCGGGCCGACCGCGTGCAGGATCTGGATGCCGGAGCGCTGGAGGGTCGGCGCGACGCTCTGGACGACCTCGTTGAGCCGGCGCGCGCCCTGCGAGCCGCCGGAGACCAGCAGCGTCGGCAGGTTGGGGTCGAGCCCGAAGGCGGCCCGCGCCTCGGGCCGGACCATGGCGCGGTCCAGGGTCGAGATGGAGCGCCGCAGCGGGATGCCCACGTAGCGGGCGCCGCGCAGCTTGCTGTCGGGCGTGGAGACCGCGACGGCGGCCGCGTAGCGCGAACCGATCTTGTTGGCGAGGCCCGGCCGGGCATTGGCCTCGTGGACGATGATCGGCACCCCGAGCCGCTTGGCCGCCAGGTAGCCGGGCAGGGCCACGTAGCCGCCGAAGCCGACGACGCAGTCGGCCTTGGTGCGCTCCAGGATCTGCTCGGCGGCCTTGATGGTCCCGCGCAGCCGTCCCGGAACGGTGATCAGCTCCGGGGTGGGTTTGCGGGGCAGCGGTACGGCGGGGATCAGTCCCAGCTCGTAGCCGCGCTCCGGCACCAGGCGGGTCTCAAGGCCGCGTTCCGTTCCGAGGGCGGTGATGCCCACGGAGGGGTCCTGCCTGCGCAGGGCGTCCGCGAGGGCGAGCGCCGGCTCGATGTGGCCGGCGGTCCCCCCACCGGCGAGTACGACATGCACCGAAATTCACCGCTCTCCGGACGGACGCTTCTTGACGCGCCGTCTCATCGACTTCCATCTCAGCCCGGCCCGCTTCCAGCCGAACTTCGGCTGTCGCATCGCGAGCGCCGCGCGCGCCCCGGGCTCCTCCCGCGCGAACGCGACGAGCAGTCCCACGGCGAACATCGTCGGCAGCAGGGCGGACCCCCCGTAGGAGAACAGCGGGAGCGGGACCCCGGCGATCGGCAGCAGACCGAGCACCGCACCGATGTTGATCACGGCTTGCGCCGTGATCCAGGTGGTCACGCCTCCCGCGGCAAACCTGACGAAGGAGTCCTCCGTACGTCCGGCCACGCGGATACCCGCATAGCCTAGGGCCGCGAACAGGGCGAGTACCGACAGCGTCCCCGCCAGCCCCAGTTCCTCACCAGTGATGGCAAAGATGAAGTCCGTGTGGGCTTCTGGCAGTTGGCCCCATTTTTCCACGCTCGCGCCGAGTCCGGAACCGAACCAACCGCCGGATGCCAGGGCATAGATTCCGTGCACGGCTTGCCAGCAGAGGTCGTTCTTGCCCGGATCTGTCGCCCCCAGGCACGCGAGGCGGTCCATCCGGTGCGGGCTGGTCCGGATCAGTACGGCGACGATCACACCCGCGAAGGCGAGCACGCCCACGAACATCCGGGTCGGGGCCCCGGCCAACCACAACAGGCCGAAGAGGATGGCGCCCAGGATCATCGCGGTGCCCATGTCGCCGCCGAGCATGATCAGCCCGAGCAGCAGGAAGGCCACCGGCACCAGCGGCACCAGGAGGTGCTTCCACTGGCTCAGCAGCCCCTTGTCGCCCTTGCGGGCCAGCAGGTCGGCGCCCCACAGGATCAGCGCCAGCTTGCCGAACTCACTTGGCTGGAGCATGAACGGGCCGCCAAGGGAGATCCAATTCTGGTTCCCGTTGATCGACACGCCCATCCCCGGGACCTGGACCAGGGCCATCAGGAAGAGCGTCCCGGCGAGGACGGGGTAGGACAGCGCCCGGTGCAGCTTGACGGGCATCCGGGAGGCGGCCAGCAGCAGGACGGCGCCGATGGAGGCGGCCAGGAACTGCTTCTTGAAGAAGTACGAGGCGCCCAGGCCCAGCTGGAGGCCCTTGATCATGGACGCCGAGTAGACCATCACCAGCCCGAGCACGGTGATCAGCAGGGCGCTGCCGAAGATCAGGTAATACGCGGTGAGCGGACGGTCCCAGGCCCGGCGCATCTGCCGCTGCGTGCGCCGCAGTCCGTCCAGCGAGCCGCGCCCGGGGGTGCGCTTCGCGGCGCTCGGCACGGGCCGTCTGCGGCCCTGCGTCTTCGGCTTCGGGGCGGACGGCCGCCGCCCGGGGAGCAGTTGCTTGGCCGGCATGGTGTGATCTTCCCCTCCACTCGTACGAGCAGCCGACCGGAGGGGTCCGACCCCTGCGTCGCTAGGCGCCCGCCGCGGCGAGTTCGCGGACGGCGTCGGCGAACGCGTCCCCGCGCTTGTTGTAGTTCGCGAACATGTCCATCGAGGCGCAGGCGGGTGCCAGCAGGACCGTGTCGCCCGGCTCGGCCAGCCGCGCCGCTTCCCGGACCGCCGCGAGCATCGCCCCAGTGTCGGTCCGTTCCAGCTCGACGACCGGGACCTCGGGGGCGTGTCGCGCCAGCGCGTCGCGGATCAGGGCCCGGTCGGCGCCGATCAGGACGGCGCCGCGCAGCCGCTTCGCGGAGCGGATCACGAGCTCGTCGAAGGTGGCGCCCTTGGCGAGGCCGCCCGCGATCCACACGACCGGCTCGTAGGCCGCCAGGGAGGCCTCGGCGGCGTGCGTGTTGGTCGCCTTGGAGTCGTCGATGTAGGTGACCCCGTCGACGACGTCGACGTGCGCGATCCGGTGCGCGTCGGGGCGGAAGGCGCGCAGGCCGTCGCGGACGGCCCGCGGCGGCACGCCGAAGGCGCGGGCCAGGGCGGCGGCCGCGAGGGCGTTGGCGATGTTGTGCGGGGCCGGGGGGTCCACGTCGCAGACCTCGGCCAGCTCCTGGGCGTTCTTCTGCCGGTTCTCGACGAAGGCGCGGTCGACCAGGATGCCGTCGACGACGCCGAGCATGGAGGGGCCGGGGGCGCCGAGGGTGAAGCCGATGGCGCGGCAGCCCTCTTCGACGTCGGCTTCGACGACGAGGTCCTCGGTGGCCTTGTCGGCGACGTTGTAGACGCAGGCGACGGTGTTGCCCTCGTAGACGCGGCCCTTGTCGGCGGCGTACGCCTCCATGGTGCCGTGCCAGTCGAGGTGGTCGGGGGCCAGGTTCAGCACGGCCGCCGAGTGGGCCCGTACGGAGGGCGCCCAGTGCAGCTGGTAGCTGGAGAGTTCGACGGCGAGCACGTCGAGGTCGCGGTACTCCGGGTCCGCGCCGGTGACCACGTCGATGATCGGGGTGCCGATGTTGCCGACGGCGGCGGTCCGCAGACCGGCGGCGCGCAGGATCGACGCGAGCATCTGGGTGGTGGTGGTCTTGCCGTTCGTGCCGGTGATCGCGAGCCAGGGCGGGGCGTTCTCGCCGCGCAGCTGCCAGGCGATCTCGACGTCGCCGACGACCTCGACCCCGGCCGCCGCGGCGGCCGCGAAGAGCGGGCTGGCGGGCGGCCAGCCGGGCGAGGTGACGACGAGCTCGGTGCCCTCGGGGAGGGTCTGCGCGTCGGCCAGGCGCACGGAGATGCCCGCCGCCTCCAGCTCCGCCGCACGGGCCCGGTGGCCCTCGCCGTCGCCGCCGTCCACGACGGTCACGGACGCGCCGAGGCCGGCCAGGGCGCGGGCGGCGCTGATGCCGCTCACGCCGAGGCCGGCGACGGTGATGTTCTTGCCGTTCCAGGCGGTCACTTGTCCGCTGCCCATCCCGCGTAGAAGAGTCCGAGTCCGACGATCACGCAGACGCCCTGGATGATCCAGAAGCGCACCACGACAAGGACTTCGGACCACCCCTTGAGTTCGAAGTGGTGTTGGAGCGGCGCCATCCGGAAGACCCGCTTGCCGGTCATCTTGAAGGAGCCGACCTGGATGACCACGGACATGGTGATCAGGACGAAGAGGCCGCCGAGCAGGGCGATCAGGAACTCCGTGCGGGAGCAGATCGCGAGGCCGGCGAGCGCGCCGCCCAGCGCCAGCGAACCGGTGTCGCCCATGAAGATCTTGGCGGGCGAGGTGTTCCACCACAGGAAGCCGAAGCAGGCGCCCATGAGGGCCGAGGCGACGACCGCGAGGTCGAGCGGATCACGGACCTCGAAGCAGGCGGACGGGTTCGGCAGGGTCTGCGCGTTGGCGCAGGACTCCTGGTACTGCCAGACGCCGATGAAGGTGTAGGCACCGAAGACCATCACGGCCGCGCCGGTGGCCAGTCCGTCGAGGCCGTCGGTGAGGTTCACGCCGTTGGACATCGCCAGGATCATGAACAGCGCCCAGACCACGAACAGCACCGGCCCGATGGACCAGCCGAAGTCGGTCACGAAGGACAGTCGCTTGGAGGCGGGGGTGAGCCCGCGACCGTCCGCGAACTGGAGGGCGAGCACCGCGAAGGCGATGCCGACGATCAGCTGACCGGCCATCTTGGCCTTGGCCCGCAGACCCAGCGAACGCTGCTTGACGATCTTGATGTAGTCGTCCAGGAAGCCGACGACGCCCATGCCCGCCATCAGGAAGAGCACCAGCAGACCGGAGAAGGTCGGCTGGCTGGACGTGATCACCTTCGTCAGGGCGTACGCGACCAGCGTGGCCAGGATGAAGGAGATGCCGCCCATGGTGGGCGTGCCCTTCTTCCCGGCGTGGCCGCGCGGCCCGTCGTCGCGGATGAACTGGCCGTAGCCCTTGCGGGCCAGCCCCTTGATCAGCAGCGGAGTGCCGACGAGGGTCAGGAAGAGTCCGATGACTCCCGCGAACAGGATCTGCCTCATCGACCGGTGACCTCGCCCTCGCGCTCGAGGAGCGCCAGAGCGACCCGCTCCAGTCCGATGGACCTGGACGCCTTCACCAGCACGACGTCTCCCGGGCGCAGTTCACTGCGCAACAGGTCGACCGCCGCCTGCGCGTCGGACACGAGCACCGACTCCTCACCCCACGAACCCTCGTTATATGCGCCCAGTTGCAGCCAGGACGCTTCCCTGCCCCCGACTGCGACGAGCTTGCTCACGTTGAGCCGGACGGCGAGCCGTCCGACCGCGTCGTGCTCGGCGAGCGACTCGTCGCCCAGCTCGGCCATGGGACCGAGCACCGCCCACGTGCGGCCCCCGTTCGCCCGTGCGCCGCCGCCCATCGCGGCAAGTGCGCGCAGGGCGGCCCGCATGGACTCCGGGTTCGCGTTGTAGGCGTCGTTGACGACTGTCACGCCGTCCGCCCGCTCGGTGACCTCCATCCGCCACCGGGACAGCGTGCCCGCCCCGGAGAGCGCGGTGGCGATCTCGGCGACGGACATGCCCAGCACATGGGCGACGGCGGCCGCGGCGAGCGCGTTCGACACGTGGTGCTCACCGTACAGCCGCAAGGTCACTTCGCCGCACCCGGTGGGTGTGTGGAGTGTGAAGGCGGGCTGTCCCGCCGCCGTCAGCCGCACCTCGGTGGCGCGTACGTCGGCGTCCTCGGCCTCGCCGAAGAGGACCGTGCGGGCCTTCGTACGGGCCGTCATGGCGCGTACGAGGGGGTCGTCGGCGTTGAGGACGGCGACGCCGCCCGCGGCCTCGTCCGGCAGGGACTCGACCAGCTCGCCCTTGGCCTGCGCGATCTGCTCGCGGCCGCCGAACTCGCCGATGTGGGCGGTGCCGACGTTGAGCACCAGGCCGATCCGCGGCGGGGTGAGGCCGGTGAGGTAGGCGATGTGGCCGATGCCGCGGGCGCCCATCTCCAGGACCAGGTGCCGGGTGTCGGCGGTGGCCTTGAGGGCGGTGAGCGGCAGGCCGATCTCGTTGTTGAGGGAGCCCGGGGTCCACACGGTGGGCGCGTGGTGCTGGAGCACCTGGGCGATGAGGTCCTTGGTGGAGGTCTTGCCGGCGGAGCCGGTCAGGGCCACCACGTCGGTGCCCAGGCGCTCGACGACGGCCCGGGCGAGGGCGCCGAGCGCCTTCTCGACGTCGGGGACGACGATCGCGGGCACGCCGACGGGCCGGGCCGCGAGGACGGCCGCCGCGCCCGCGGCGACCGCGCGCTCGGCGTAGTCGTGGCCGTCGACGTGCTCGCCGTCGAAGGCGGCGAACAGGCTGCCCGGCTCGACCTGGCGGGAGTCGATGACCACCGGCCCGGTGATGCGTACGGACGGATCCGGTATGTCGTGCGCAAGCCCGCCGGTGATGCCGGCGATCTCGGCGAGGGAGAGGTCGATCACTGGTTCACCTCGGCCTGTCGGGCGGGCGGGGTCTGGTCCGGCGCGGTGGCGCCGTGCTGCGCGCTGCGGTGGGCCTCGATGGCGGCGCGGAGCACCGCGCGGTCGTCGAAGGGCCGTACGACGCCCCCGGTGTCCTGGCCCTGTTCGTGGCCCTTGCCGGCGACGAGGACGGTGTCGCCGGGCTCGGCGCGCGCGACGGCGGCGGCGATGGCCGCCGCCCGGTCGGCGTCGACCAGGACGGTGGCGCGCTCGGCGGCCGGGACGGAGACGGCGCCCCCGAGCATCGCGGCGAGGATCGCGAGCGGGTCCTCGGAGCGCGGGTTGTCGGAGGTCAGCAGCGCGGTGTCGGCGTAACGGGCCGCCGCGGCGCCCATCGGGGCGCGCTTGGTGGTGTCGCGGTCGCCGCCGCAGCCGAGGACGACGTGCAGCTTGCCCTCGGTGACCTCGCGCAGCGCCCGGAGCACCGATTCGACGGCGTCGGTCTTGTGCGCGTAGTCGACGACGGCGAGGTAGGGCTGGCCCGCGTCCACGCGCTCCAGGCGGCCCGGGACGCCGGGGACGGCGGCGACGCCGTCGGCGGCGGTCTGCGGGTCGATCCCGGCGGCGGCCAGCGTGACGATCGCGGCGACCGTGTTGGCCACGTTGAAGGGGCCGGGCAGCGGCGCGGTGGCCGAAACCCGCTCGCCGTCCGGACCGACCAGGGTCAGGGTGGAGCCGACGGGGCCCGAGACCACGTCCTCGGCGCGCCAGTCGGCGGCCGGGTCGCCGGTGGCCGAGAAGGTCAGCAGCGGGATGGGCGCCTCCTTCGCGAGGCGGCGGCCGTACTCGTCGTCGAGGTTCACCACGCCCAGGCGGGCGCGGCGCTCGGTGAAGAGGCTCGCCTTGGCCTGGAAGTAGTCCTCCATGTCGGAGTGGAACTCCATGTGCTCGGGGCTCAGGTTGTTGAAGACGGCGACGTCGAAGACGCAGCCGTCCACCCGGCCGAGCACCAGGGCGTGGCTGGAGACCTCCATGGCCACGGCCTGGACGCCGCGTTCGCGCATGACCGCGAAGAGCGCCTGCAGGTCGGGGGCCTCGGGGGTGGTGCGCTCCGACTTGATGGCCGTGTCGCCGATCCGCATCTCGACGGTGCCGACGAGTCCGGTCGTCCGTCCGGCCCGCCGCAGCCCGCCCTCGATGAGGTAGGCGGTGGTGGTCTTGCCGGAGGTGCCGGTGATGCCGATCTGGAGCAGGTTCTCGCCGGGACGGCCGTAGATCGTGGCGGCCAGCTCGCCCATCCGGTCGCGCGGGCTCTCGACCAGGAGGACGGGCAGTCCGGTGGCGGCGGCGCGGGCGGCTCCCGCCGGGTCCGTCAGGACCGCGGCGGCGCCCAGCTCCGCGGCCTGTGGCGCGAAGTCGGCGCCGTGCAGGCGCGCTCCGGGCAGGGCCGCGTAGACATCGCCGGGGCGCACCGCACGCGAATCGTGCGTGATGCCGGTGATGCCCGTGGGACGGCCGTGCTGGCCGTGACGTCCGGGGCTTCCGGGCGCCTCGGCGGGCACGGGCGTCTCGATGCCGAGCAGCGCGGCCAGATCGCCGAGCGGGGTCGGTCGGACGGCCAGCGGCCGGGGTGCGCCGGGCGGCACTGCCGGGGCGTCTTTCTGGGTGGTTCTGGGCTGATCAGCGTGGGGCACGGCGGTGAGCGTACCGGGCGCAGTGGGCCCGTTGCGAAGCGAGGGCCCGGTCGTGGGGTTCGCGACGGGCCGGTTCCCGGGTTTCGGGGTGATCGTTGTCACTGATGGTGCCTCACGGTCTGGTGGCGCGGTGGTCTGCTCACTGGCCGGGTTCGAAGGTGACCGGCAGCCCGGCGGGAGCGGTGCCGCTGGGGGCGACTTGAAGGGTCTTGAGGGCGAACTCCATGACCTTCTTGTAGATGGGCCCACAGATCTGTCCGCCGAAGTAGCTGCCCTTGGTGGGGTTCTGGATGGCGCAGTACACGGTGATGCGCGGATCGTCCGCGGGGGCGAAACCTGCGAACGACGCGGTGTAGCCCTTGTAGCGGCCCGTGGCGGGATCCACCCGGTTGGACGTTCCGGTCTTGCCGCCGACCCGGTAGCCCGGGATGCGGGCCTTGGTGCCGGTGCCCTCCTGGTCGTCGACGACCGATTCGAGCATTTCGGAGAGGGTCTTGGCGGTCTCGGCGCTCACCACGCGTTCCTTGGCGGGCGCGGCGGCCTGGGTGAACCGGCCGTCGGGGCCCTTGGTGCCGCGGACCAGGGTGGGCGTGATCCGGACACCGCCGTTGGCGATCGTCGAGTACACGGAGGCCGCCTGCATGGCGTTGAGCGAGAGGCCCTGGCCGAAGGGGATCGTGTACTGCTGGGAGGTGGACCAGGCCCCGGGCTTGGCCAGGATGCCGCGGGACTCGCCCGGGTAGCCGAGGCCGGTGGGCGAGCCGATGCCGAACTTGTCCAGGTAGGAGTACAGCACCTTGTTGGCCTCGCCCTGGTTGGCGCCGAGCTGGCCGGTGGCCAGGATGGTGCCGATGTTGCTGGACTTGGCGAGGACCCCGTTGAGGGTCAGGTTCCAGGTCGGGTGGTCGACGTCGTCCTTGAAGAGCCGGTCGCCGCGGTGCAGCCGGTTGGGGACCGTGACGTGCGTGGTGGGCGTGGCCTTCTTCTCCTCCAGGACCGCGGCCATCGAGATCACCTTGGCGGTGGATCCGGGCTCGTAGACGTCCTGGAGGGCCGCGTTGCCCATGGCGGCGGAACGGGCCTTGCCGAGGTCGTTGGGGTCGAAGCCGGGGGCGTTGGCCATGGCCAGCACCTCGCCGGTGCGGGTGTCCTGGACGATGACGTACCCGCGGTCGGCCTCGGACTTCTGGACCTGCTCGGCGATGGCGCTCTGGGCCGCCCACTGGATGTCGCGGTCGATGGTCAGCTCGACGTCCTCGCCGGGCACGGCGGGCTTCTCGCTGGAGCCGGCGGTGGGGACGCGGCGCCCCCCGGACTGGGCGTAGGTCAACTCGCCGTCCTTGCCGGAGAGCTTCTTGTCGAGGGAGGACTCCAGCCCGCCCGCGCCCTTGCCCTCGGCGTTGACGTAACCCAGTATCCCGGCGGCCAGGTCCCCGTTGGGGTACACCCGCTTGCTGCTGGGCTCCTGGAAGACGCCCGCGAGGACGTTCGCACCGGGGCCGTTGTTCTTCTTGTCGGCGGCGGCCTTCTCGGCGAAGACCCGCTTGAGGTCCTTGATCTGGTTCCAGACCTGGGGGGTCTGGCGGCGGGCGAGGACGACGTAGCGGGAGTTCTTCGTCGCGAGCCGGTCGGTCAGCTCCTTGGCGTCCTTGCCGAGGATCGGGGCGAGGAGGGCGGCGGCCTGCGCGGGCGCGTCCGGGGCCTTGCTCTCCTGCGGGGTGAACATCGAGGGGTCGGCGGTGATGTCGTGCGCGTCGACGCTGGTGGCCAGGGCCACGCCCTTGCGGTCGGTGATGTTCCCGCGCTCGGCGGCCAGGGTGTAGCTGGCGAAGCGGTTCTTGGACGCCTCGGCGGAGAAGGAGGAGGCGTCGACCGCCTGGACCTGGAGCAGCCGGATCACGAAGGCGACCATGACCAGCGTCAGCGCGACGCCGACCAGCCGCAGCCGGGGCTTGGGGGCGCCGAGCCGGATGGTGTGCGGCGCGCGGGGCGCGGCCGGGCGGCGGGTGGCGGGCCGCGACGCCGGCCGACCGGCGGGGCGCGCGGTCGTACGGGGTCGGGGCGGCCCGGGGACCCGGCGCCGCGGAGGTTCCTTGGGGCTCACTCGG
>NZ_JBHWLC010000127.1:0-16664 GCF_042730635.1 Streptomyces sp. NPDC059917 | reverse complement strand
CGCGACGACCGTCGAGGTCGTCGCGTCCGCGCGTCGGAAGGCGCCGTCGGCCGGTCGTCGACCGGCCGGACGTCACTCGTTGTGCAGTGCCTCCGCGATCGTCAGGCGGGTGGTCGCACGGGCCGGGAGGTACGCCCCCACGACCGCGATCACGATGCCCGCGAAGCCCAGTGCGACCAGGACCGGCGCGTGCCACATGTCCATGGTGCTCCGCGCGAGGTCGACGTTGGCGGCCTTGCCCGCGATCGGCATGATCACGCGGTGGGCGAGGACGCCCACCGGGATGCCGAGCAGCCCGCCGATCGCTCCCATCGCCGCCATGGACGTCACCGTCATCGCGATCACCTGGCGCGGCGTCATGCCGATCGACTGGAGCATGCCCAGGTCGCGGCGGCGCTCGCGGGTGTTGAGCACGACGGTGTTGAAGACGCCCATCGCCGCGACCGCGGCCAGCATCAGGGTGAGCACCGACGACAGGCCGACCACGGCCGCGGTGAAGGTGGTCGTGGTCTCGTTCCCGCGCGAGTAGAGCCCCTCGTCGGCCGACTTCACGGCGGAGGTGAAGCGCCCGATGTCGGTACCGGGAGCGACCTGCACCAGGTACTGGAAGCGGGAGTTGAGGCGCGTCACGTCCAGAGCGAGCGGGGACAGCGTCCCCCAGTCCGCGTAGAGCGACTCCTGCTGGCCCATGAGCGAACCGACGATCGTGGTCCGGGTCTGCTTGCCGCCGACCTCCAGGGTGAGCCGGTCGCCGACCTCCAGCCCCCGCTTGTGCAGGAACGCGGAGGACACGGCGATCTCGCCGGGCCCCTCGACCCAGCGCCCGGTGACGATCTGGTCCTGGAAGCCCAGGGTGGCGGAGTCCCCCCGCAGGAAGTCGGCGACCACGCCCTGCGCGGAACCGACGATGGACACCGGGACGTGCGCGTCGACGGTCACGTGACGGGCGCCGTCCAGGGCGCGCAGCATCGACTCGACGTGCGGGTCGTCGAGCTTCGCGGCGGTCTCGCCGAACTGCGGCTGACCCGGCTGCACGGTGAGCTGGGCGGCCGACGCGTGCGTCGTGGCCTTCCCGAACTGGGTGACCGTACCGACCAGGCCGGTCGCGAAGGTGGCCGTGGTCACCCCGAGGAGGACCGCCACCAGCGTCATCGCGCTGCGGCCGGGCCGGGCGAAGGGAAGGCCCAGGCCCAGGCTGATCGAGCGGGGCAGCCGGCTTCCGCTGAGCCTGCGCTGGATCCGCAGACCGCGGCCGGGGCGCGGGGCGCTGCCCGCGCTGATCGCCTCGGCGGCGGAGAGGCGGTGCGCCCGCATCGCCGGAACGGCCGCGGCGAGGACGACGACCGCGGTCATCGTGACCATCGCCGCCGCGCACACCCACAGGTTCAGGCTCACGCTGTTCAGGTCCATGCCCATGCCCTGGAAGGCGCTGGTCAGCAGCGGCTTCGTGGCCAGCGCGCCGCCGACGGTGCCGACGACGCACCCGAGCACCGTGGGCAGCGACACCATCAGCAGGTAGACGCCCACCACTTGGCGCGGGGTGAAGCCCAGCGACTTCAGCACGCCGATGTGCCGGAACCCGGAGACCACCGCGCCGCTGATGACGTTGGCGACGATCAGCAGGGCGACGAGCACCCCGAGGATGCCGAAGACCAGGAGGAAGGGAACGTAGACCCCCGGACCGGAGGCGATGTCCTGCTTGACCGTGAGGTAGGACTGCGCGGCGAGCAGCGAGTCCTTCGGCAGCCCGGCGGTGACGGCGGCCATGGCGCGGTCGATGTCGGCCTGCGTCGCCGAGGAGGCGAAGCGGTAGAGCATCTGGGTGGCCGTCGGACGCATGGCCTCCATCTGCGCGGGCGAGACCCAGGCATCGGCGGTCCGGCTCAGGGTGTAGGCGTAGCCGACGATGGAGAGCCGGGTGCCGTCGGGGGTGACGATCTTCTCGCCGAGGGGGAAGGGAGCCATGGTGCCGACCGCGGGCGGGGTCGCGTTCACGACGATCTCGCCGGGCGCCTCGGCCCAGTGGCCGCTCCACAGCTTCACCTTGTCCACCGGGCCGTCCGGGTCGGCGCGGCCGACCACGGTGAGCGGACCCGTCAGGAAGGAGACGCTGCCCGGAGCCAGGCTTACCGAGGTCTGCCCGAAGGGTCCGGCGGCGGCTTCCACGCCCGACTGGCGCGCGGTGGAGGCCAGTTGCTCCCCGGAGACCTTGCCGGTGTCGAACGCCGCGACGGCGTGCGCGCCGCGCTGTTCGGTGAAGGCGCGCTCGAAGGGACTCGAGGCGGCGTCCAGCAGCCCCAGCGCGATGACCATCGTGGCGGTCGACAGCAGGACCACGATGCTGATCACGGTCGTCTGGAGCCTGCGCCGCCGCACGGCGGCCCAAGCGGCCTGCCACACGGCGCTCATACGGCTCGCTCCAGAGCGCTCTCACGGGCGATCCGGCCGTCTTCGAACTCGATCAGACGGCTGGCGCAGCGCTCGGCGAGGAGCGGGTCGTGGGTGACGATCAGCAGCGTCTGGCCCATCTGGTTGAGGTCGAGCAGCAGCTTCATCACCTGCTCACCGCTCTGCCGGTCGAGCGCGCCGGTCGGCTCGTCCGCCAGCAGCAGGGCCGGCCGGTTCATCAACGCCCGGGCCACCGCGACCCGCTGGCGCTGGCCGCCGCTGAGCGTCGCCGGATAGTTGTTGCGCCGGTCCGCGACACCGAGGTTGTCGAGGAGTTCCAGCGCGCGCTTGCGCGCCTCCCTGGCCGAGGTGCCGGTCAGCTGCGCGGCGAGCGCCACGTTGTCGATCGCCGACAGGTCGTCGAGCAGGTTGAAGAACTGGAAGACCATGCCGATCCGGTGCCGCCGGAACAGCGCCAGGCCGGTCTCGTTCAGAGAGCCCACGTCGTCGCCGTGCACATTGATCGTCCCGGAGCTGGGGCGGTCGAGTCCGGCGATCATGTTGAGCAGCGTGGACTTGCCGCAGCCGGACGGCCCCATCACCGCGACGGCCTCACCGGCCCGGATCTCCAACGACACGCCGTCCAGGGCGACCGACTGTCCGTACTCCTTGCGCACGTCGTCCAGCCGTACGACGACCTGGCCCGTGCTGTTCTCACTGGTCATGGCACGAACCTACGAAGAGCGTGCGGGTCGGGGCATCGGCCCTCGGAGGTAATACGAGCATGGGGTCATCCTTGCGATGTAGGAACGGGACGCACGGCCGGCAACAACGCGGCCGCCGGCCGCCCGTGGTGCTGGCGGCGGCCGGCGGCCGGTGCGGGGGTGCGCGGGGGGAGGGGTGGGTCAGTGGAGTTCGGAGGCGACGTCCACGCCGCTCTCGGCCTGCTGGGCGAACTGCGTGTGGTACAGCGTCGCGTACAGCCCGTCGGCGGCCAGCAGCTCGTCGTGCGTACCGCTCTCGCGGATGGCGCCGGCCTCGACGACCAGGATCTGATCGGCCTCGCGGATGGTCGACAGCCGGTGCGCGATCACCAGTGAGGTGCGGCCGGCCAGAATGGTCTTGAGCGCGCGCTGGACGGCCGCCTCGGACTCGGAGTCCAGGTGCGCGGTCGCCTCGTCCAGGACGACGACCGGCGGGGCCTTGAGCAGCAGCCGCGCCAGCGAGATGCGCTGCTTCTCGCCGCCGGAGAGACGGTAGCCGCGATCGCCGACCACCGTGTCCAGGCCGTCGGGAAGGGCGCTGATGGTGTCCCACACCCGCGCCGCCACGCACGCGTCGATCAGTTCCTGCTCGTCGGCGCCGGGCCGGGCGTACGTCAGGTTGGCCCGCAGGGTGTCGTGGAACATGTGGGCGTCCTGGGTCACCACGCCGACGGTGTCGCGCAGCGACTGGAGGGTCAGGTCGCGCACGTCGTGACCACCGATCCGGATGGCTCCCGCGACGGGGTCGTAGAGCCGCGGCACCAGGTGGGTGATCGTGGTCTTTCCGGCGCCCGAGGGTCCGACCAGGGCGGTCAGCTTCCCCGAGGGCACCCGGAAGCTCAACTCCCGCAGGGTCAAGGGGTTCTCGCCCCGCTCGGGCTTGCGGAAGGCGATCGACTCCAGCGAGGCGAGGGAGACCTCGTCGGCGGAGGGGTAGCGGAAGCTCACCCGGTCGAACTCGACGTCCGGAGCGGGCACCCGCGGCTCGGGGGCCGGGAGCACCCGGGCGTCGGGCCGCTCGGAGATGAGCGGCTTGAGGTCCAGGACCTCGAAGACGCGGTCGAAACTGACGAGGGCCGTCATGGCCGTGACCTGCATGGTCGACAGCTGGTTGACCGGGCCGTACAGCCGCAGGAGCAAGGTCACCATGGCGACCAGCGTGCCGATCGCCAGCGTGCCGTCGATGGTGAGGGCGCCCCCGAGTCCGTACACCAACGCGGTGGTGAGGGAGGTGAGCACGGTGATGATGATGAAGAGCAGCCGCCCGTAGACCATGCCGCTCACGGCTATGTCGCGCACCCGTCCGGCGCGGGCGGAGAAGGCGCCCACCTCGTCGTCCGCACGTCCGTAGAGCTTGGCGAGCATGGCCCCGGAGACGTTGAAGCGCTCGTTCATCATCGAGCTCATCTCGGCGTCGAGCTGCATCGTCTCGCGGGTGAGCCGCTGCAGCCTGCGCGCGAGGAGCCGGACGGGGAGGAGGAAGAACGGGATCATGACCAGCGCCGCGACGGTGATCTGCCAGGAGAGGTAGAACATCGCGCCGAGGATCAGGATCAGCGTGAGGACGGTGGTCACCGAATCCGACAGCAGGGTGGTCACCGCCTGTCGGGCCCCGACGACATCGGCGTTGAGCCTGCTGACCAGCGCGCCGGTCTGAGCCCGCGTGAAGAAGGCGAGCGGCTGCTGCTGCACGTGGGCGAACACCTTGGTGCGCAGGTCGAAGACGAGGCCTTCGCCGATCCGGCCCGAGCACCAGGTCTGTACGTACATGGCGAGCGCGTCGACCAGGGCCAGCCCGGCCACGGTCAGACACAGCGCCACCACGACGCCGATCCGCTTGGGCATGATGCCGTCGTCGATGATCATCTTGAGGATCAGCGGCCCGGTGGCCGTGACGAGCGCGTTGACCACCGTGGTCAGCAGGAGCAGGACCAACTGCCAGCGGTAGCGCAGGGCGTACGGGATGATCCGCCGGACGGTGCCGGGTGTGACCCGCTGTTTGGTGACCGAATCGTCGTCGAACCGCAGCCCCATCGCGCGTGGGGGTGGGCCGTCTAGCATGGTCAAGGAAACCTGCCTCGCTCTCGTGTCTTTCCTCGACGCTGACGGCATGTCAGTTCTTTTCGAGGAACTCGATGATCGCCGTGTTGACCTCTCGCGGCCGCTCCAGGTAGCCGAGGTGGCCGCAGTCGGAGATTTCGACGAGGTCGCAGTCCGGGATGGCGTCCGCCACCTCGGCGACCAGGTGCGGCGGGCAGAGCAGGTCGTCGGTGAAGGCGACGGCCCGGCACGGCACGGTGATCCCCCCGAGCGCCGCGCGGCGGTCCGCGCCGCTGTCGGTGACCCAGTCCTGGCCCTCGGCGGCGTTCTCGCGGCCGCCGGACAGTTCGAAGATCTCCAGCCAGGACGCGACGGCGGCCTCGTCGTTCAGGGTCGCCGGGGACATCATCTCGAGGACGGTCCTGAGCGCTTCGTACGACGGGGGCAGCCGCACGCCGCTCTCGCGCAGCGCGTGGTCCGCCGCCGACTGCGCCCGGCGCAGGGCGTCGGACCGGGCCCGGGTGGCGAGCAGGACGGCGGACCGCACGAGGTCCGGGCGGCCGAGCGCCAGGTCCTGCGCGATCATCGCTCCCATGGAGGTGCCCACGATCCGGCACGGGCCCAGGTCCAGCGCCTCGATCAGCCCGACGGTGTCGGCGACCATGTCGTCGAGGGAGTATCTGCCCCCGGGGGCGTCCGACGGTGCGATGCCCCGGTTCTCGAAGGTGATCGTCTCGTACCCGGCGGCGTTCAGGGCCGGGGTCTGGTGCATGGTCCAGGCCCGGCCCGAAGCCCCCGAGCCCATGATCATCAGTACCGGTTCGCCGCTGCCGGAGCGCTGGTAGGACAGTTGTATCCCGTTGCTCTTCAGGAAGGGCATGACTTTCGAGCCTCGATTCTGCGGGGACCTGGGGTGCGGCCGGCTCGTTTCGTGGTGTGCGCCCAGGCCACCACCTCTGCCCGGCTTGCCCAGAACCGCACGGGTCCGCCGCTCCCCACGATGGCACCGTCGGACAACGCCGATCAATACCGATCGGTTGACCAACCGGCCGGTCCCCTTCGTTCAAGTGGCGCGTCGACGCAGTTGGACGAACGGGCCGAACGGGAGGGGGCGACGGACCGTCCCGGCGCTACTGGACGGAGCGCCACGGGACGCGGGCCCGCACCTGGAACCCGCCGTCGGCCGTGTGGTGCGCTTCCAGGGAGCCGCTGTACACGGCCAGTCGTTCCCGGAGTCCGAGCAGCCCGCGGCCGTTCCCGGTGCCCGCCTGAGCGCTCGGGGTGCCGCCCGTATTGTCGATCGCCATCTCCAGCCATTCGCCCTCGTGCCGCAGGGACACCGAGGCCTTCGCGCCCGCGGCGTGCTTGAGCGCGTTCGTCATCGCCTCCTGCACCACCCGGTAGACGGCCAGCTCCATGCCCGCGGGCAGCGGCGCCCCCGGCAGCGACACCGTGAGGTCCACCGGCATGCCGGCCGTGCGCACCCCCTCCACCAGCGCCTCGAGCTGGGCGAGTCCCGGCTGGGGTTGGAGCCCGTCCACGGAGGCGTCCGTGGGGGACAACAGGCTCATGACGGCGCGCAGTTCGGACATGGCGGCCCGGCCGCCCGCCTCGACCGCGAGCAGGGCCCGCTTGGACTCCTCCGGCGCCAGGTCCATCACCTTGCGGGCCGCACCGGCCTGGATCACCATCACGCTCACGTTGTGCGTCACCACGTCGTGCAACTCGGCGGTGATGCGCGCCCGTTCCTCCCCGACCGCCCGGCGGGTGGCCTCCTCCTGCTCCCGCTGCAGGGCCGCGACGCGCAGTTGGCTGGTCTTGAGCTGGTTCTGCCAGTACCGCACGGCGCGGCCGACGATCGCGGCGAGCATCAGTATCACGAACCCGGCCGACCAGCCCGGCAGTGTCGGGGCGGTGTCCTGGAAGGCGAAGCCCGCCACCGTGGCGGCGACCACCAGACCGGCCGCCGCCGGCACCTGGTGGCGGCTGTGGGTGATCGCGCTGTACGCCGCGACGCAGCAGACGGCGATCGTGATCGACGTCGCCTGGCCGCTCAGCGCCAGGGCCGTGACCAGCACGGCCCAGAAGACGGACAGGGGGTACCTGCGCCGGAGGGCGAGCGGCAGCGGATTGAGGAAGATGAGCGGGTACAGGGGCCGCCCGCCCCGCGGTACCTGGGGCACCTCGGAGGGACCGGGGGAGAGCGGCACGGAGGACTGCCCGCCCGTGCCCGGCGGGTGCATGCCGATGAACTGCTCCCCGGCGTGGAACTTCCAGCTGGCGAGCACCGCGACGACGGCCAGGGCGACGGCGAGCGCCGTGTCGGCCGCGATCGCGCGCCGGGACAACGGAGCGGGCTTCGCCTCGGGGCGCAGCGATTCTCGCGCGTACTGCCGCCACCCGGGCGCCCGTGCTTCAGTCTTCACCCGCACAGTGTGACCGCTCCGCCGGATGGGCACATCGGCTCCGGTGACGGGGAAACCCATCCCGTGGAGCTACCTCGCGAGGATGACGCGCGGGGCGCCCAACCGAGGTCGCGCCGCAGTTGAACGCGTGGAAATACCGTGATCGCCACATTCGTTGTGCCGCTCTTTATGGCCCGGGTAAGGTCACTCCGCGTCGAACTCCGCGACAGAACACGGACGTTCTGTTTCCCGCGGAAGGCGAGAACTCCAGGAGGCCGCCAACGATGTACACATCAGAATTGCCAGCGGTGGCCCCGGAGAAATGGGAAAACCGCCCCGTTGCCGTGGTCGAGGGTCTCGGCACGTGTCTGCCGAGCGCCGAATTCGACAACGACGCGCTGGCCCGCGACCTCGACAGCAGCGACGAGTGGATCCGTACGCGCACCGGCATCGCCGCGCGGCGCCGGGTCGGACCCGACGTCTCCACACGGGACCTCGCGTGCGAGGCCGGGGCCAACGCGCTGCGCTCGGCCGGCCGGGACCGGGTGGACGCCCTGATCCTGGCCACCACCACACCGGACCGCCCGGTGCCGGCCGCCGCTCCGGAGATCGCGCACCGGCTGGGGCTCGACACGGTCCCCGCCTTCGACGTCTCCGCCGTGTGCAGCGGCTTCGTGTACTCCGTGGCGACCGCCGCGGGGCTGATCACGAGCGGCATCGCGGACAGCGTCCTGGTGGTCGCGGCCGAGACCTACTCCCGTATCGTCGACCCCACGGACCGGGCCACGGCCGTGATCTTCGGCGACGGCGCGGGCGCGGTGGTGCTGCGCCGCGGTTCCTCCCGGGAACAAGGCGCCCTGCTCGCGTTCGACCTCGGCAGCGACGGCTCGGGCAAGGAACTCATCCACGTACCGGGAGCACGCGAACAGCCGGATGCGGAACGCTGGTTCACCATGGCGGGCCGGAAGGTGTACCTGCGGGCCGTCGAGCAGATGACGAATTCGGCGCTGCGGGTCATGAAGGACTGCGCCTGGACACCGGACAGCGTCGGCGCCCTCGTGCCGCACCAGGCGAACGCCCGGATCATCCAGGCGGTCGCGGACCGGATCGGCGTACCGCCGCACGCCGCGGTGTGCGAACTGGCCCGCACCGGCAACACGGCGGCCGCCTCCATTCCGCTCGCGCTCGCCGACGCGCTGGCCGGCGGGCGGCTCCGGTCCGGGGCCCGTACGGTACTCACCGCTTTCGGCGGCGGATTGACCTGGGGATCCGTCGCACTGACATGGCCGCAGCTGACGGCCGTGAGTTCAGAAATCTAATGGAGCGAGATCAAAGGGACCCCATAGGTCCACGCGATCCGAACGAAGGGAACGCACCATGTTCGTCGACTACCTCTCCCACGTCCTCGGCACCGTTTACAAAGTGAGCGGTGACATCCAGCCCACCCGGTCCTTCAAGGAACTGGAAGTGGACTCGCTGTCCCTGGCGGAACTCAGCGCCCAGCTCGAGGACGAACTCGGCGTCACCATCGAGGAGGAGAACCTGAGCGCCGACACGACCGTCGGCGAACTGTCCGAGCTGCTGGAGGCCAGTGGGGCGGTCCTCCCGGCATGACGGGTCACGGACTTCGCCATCCCGATGTCGTGATCAGCGGCATCGGCATGGTCACCCCGGCGGGCGCGGACACCGCCACCGCCTGGGAGACCGCCCGCGCGGGGCGCCCGACGGCCGCGGCCGATCCCCGCCTGTCGGGGCTGGGCGTCACGTTCAGCTGCGCCGTGACCGGCTTCGATCCGCAGGAGGCGTTCGGCGCGGACTCCCGCCGCATGGACCCCTTCGCCCAGTTCGCGGTCGCCGCGGCGCGCGCCGCCGTCGCCGACGCGGCGCCGGTCGACGGCTCCTGGGACCCGGCCAGGGTCGGTGTCGTCCTCGGCACCGCGGTCGGCGGTCAGGGAACGTGGGAGGAGCAGGGGCAGCGGCTGCGGGACAAGGGCCCGCGCACCGTGAACCCGCTCACCGTCCCGAAGGCCATCGGCAACATCGCGGCGGGCTCGGTGGCCATGGACCTCGGCCTGCACGGGCCGTCCCTCACCCTCTCCACCGCGTGCGCGGCGGGCACCACCGCGCTGGGCTTCGCCCTGGACCTGCTGCGATCGGGCCGCTGCGACGTGGTGTTGGCCGGTGGCACCGAAGCCGCCGTGACCCCCCTGGTGACCTCGGCCTTCGACCGGTTGAAGGCGCTGTCGCGGCACTGCGGGGATCCTGCCTCCGCCTCCCGGCCCTTCGACGCGCAGCGCGACGGCTTCGTCGTGGGCGAAGGCGCGGCCGTACTGGTCCTGGAGCGCGCGGACAGCGCCGAAGCGCGGGGCCGGCGCCCCTATGCGCGCCTGCTCGGCTACGGAGCCTCCTCGGACGCCCACCACCTGACCTCGCCCGACCCCGACGGCCGTTACGCGGAGCTGGCCCTGCGCCAGGCGCTCCAGGACGCGGGGGTCGCGGCGTCGGACGTGGCCCTCGTCAACGCCCACGCGACGAGCACGCCGCAGGGCGACGCCGTCGAGGCGCGCATGATCGAGCGGGTCTTCGGCCGGGGCACCGCGGTCACCTCCACCAAGGGCGTGACCGGCCACATGCTGGGGGCGGCCGGAGCGGTCGAGGCCGCGTTCACCGCCCTGTCGATCCGGGATTCCCTGATCCCGCCCACGGCCAACTTCCGCACACCCGGCGCGGACATCGCCGACATCGACATCGTCCACTCGGCTGCGCGCAGCGCCTCCCTGCCGGTCGCGGTCAGCAACTCCTTCGGCTTCGGCGGGCACAACGCGGTCGTCGTCCTCGGCCGGGCCTGAGGACGAGGACGCTGTACGAGGACCCGGGCAGTGACCTCGGGCGACGCCGGAATCCACCGGCCCGCCTCGACGCCGCTGATCCCGGGCTTCCGCATGTCCACCAGCACCGTGAAGCCCTGGCGGACCAGGACTGTCGGACCGGTTCGGATCCGGTCAGCGGCCGGGCTGCTCACCCGGGGAGATCAAGCCGGTCTCGTAGGCCAGCACCACCGCCTGGACGCGGTCACGGAGCTCGAGCTTGGACAGGATCCGCGCGACGTGGGTCTTCACCGTCGCGGCGCTGAGGGTCAGGTGGTCCGCCAGCTCGGCGTTGCTCAGGCCGGTGGCCAGCAGGCGCAGCACTTCCAGTTCGCGCGGTGTCAGCACGGACAGGTTCCGGTGCACCGCGACCTTCACCGAGCTCCGCGGAGCGAAACGCTCGATCAGGCGGCGCGTGATGGTCGGCGCCAGCAGGGCGTCGCTCGCCTGGACCAGACGCACCGCGGCCGTCAGGTGCTCGGGGGTGACGTCCTTCAACAGGAAGCCGCTCGCTCCGGCCGACAGCGCGGCGTACACGTACTCGTCGAGGTCGTAGGTCGTCAGGATGATGACGCGGGTCTCGCACGTCTCGTCGGCGACGATCCGCCGGGTCGCCTCGATGCCGTCCATCTCCGGCATCCGGATGTCCATCAGCACCACGTCGGGCCGGGTGCGACGCACCACCGCGACCGCCTCGCCGCCCGTGGACGCCTCGCCGACCACCTCGATCCCGTCGGCCATCAGGAGCATGCGGAACCCGGTGCGCACCAACGCCTGATCGTCGACGATGACGGCGCGCAACGCCGCGTCCGCGCGTCCGCCCATGGCCGAGAGCCCTCCACCGTCCTGCGTACTCATCACGTCCTACATTGTGGATCACACCGACGCGCTGCTCGCAGACGCGTCGTACGATGCGGACCCGCGCTTCCGGCACGAGATGACCGAAAGCGCGGGTCGCCCGGGGCGATGGGGGTCAGCGGGCGGGGTTGACCGCCGCCTCCAGGGCATCGTACTGGGCCCGGACACCCGCCGTGCCGAACGCCTGCGAGCCGCGGCGCTGGACGAGTTGGAAGCAGAGCGTCCCGCGCTCGAAGGGCGAGCGGCCGAAGGACTCCATGAGCAGTCCCCGTCCGTCGTGGTGGACCACCACGTCCGCGGCCCGCAGCGCGGCGAGTTCCTCCGGCGGCAGACCGGCCGCCGTCCACGCCCGGCCGGACGGGTCGTCCCCGGCGCTCCCGGCGGGAAGGAAGCGCACGCCCAGCTCCCCGAACTCCCGGGTGGCGGACAGGACGTCGTCGACGAGGAACGCCAGGCGCTGCACGCCGGGACCGTCGTTCCTGTCGAGGAAGACGTCCGGTTCGCCGGCCTCCGGCCCGAGCCCGTCGGCCACCGTCGTCAGGACGAAGGCGGCGCTCCGGGAAGCACTGCGGACGACGACCGAGTCCACGATCCGGTCGCCGAGGCGCAGGCGTTCGGGGGAGGAGCGGGAGAACCCGAAGACCTGCTCGCAGAAGGCGGCGTAGTCCGCGAGGCCGTCCCGCGAGAGATGGACCGCGATGTGGTCGAGCGACCGCACCCGCCCGCCGGGCACGGCCGGCGCACCGGGAGTGGGGGTCCACCGGCGGCCCGTCGGCAGGGCGGCGCCCGCTCGCGCGGGAACCGGCACCAGGGTGTGGTGGACCCCGCCGAAGGCGGGCACGACCGGGTTCCCCTGCGGGGACGTCGTCACCGCGGCACCGGCCCGCAGTGCGGCGTCCCGGGTCGTCGGTACGTCCTCGCACGCCACCGCGATGTCGGCGATCCCGTCTCCGTGATCGTCGAGGAACTTCCACGTCCCCCAGCCGGAGGTGACGACCAGCAGGACCTCACCGTGCCGGAGCAGCACGGAACTCCGGTCCACTTCGACCGAGTCGGCGACCCGGGTGAAACCCATGGCCGATACGAGGTGATCGACAGTCGATATTTTATCCTTCGTGTACAACTCGACATAGGCTACGTCTCGCACAGCCATGGGTAACTCCTGGAGAACGGGAACGAAGAGGGGTTCAGGGCCGGTCGGGTTGGCTGGTCCGGTGCACGACTACCAGCGCCATTCCTGCTGGCGGTAAAGGTGACCGGCCTTGATGTTCCGGTCCTTGCACCAGGTCATGAATTCTTCGATCTGCTTGATCTGGTACGTGTCCTCGGTGTAAGTCGTCGCCATCACGTGACCGAGCCAGGGCTCTTCACCCATCGCGTACACGTACGCCTCGTGCGCACCGAGTTCCGTCATGATCGCCGCGGCCTGCTCCGCGTTCGACCCCGACAGCTTCCGCGAATTGCTCAGCTTCTTCGACACCGGGATCGTCAACAGCGCCTGGTACAACCACGTCAGCGGCGCACCATCGCACTCCATTCCCAGGAACGCGATGTCAGCCGTCCCCAGATGACCCTTGATCCGCCGGTACAACATCGGATCGATACCCGAGGAATCCGCCCCGACGAACACCTTCTTGTCCGCGAGCTCCACCCAGAAAGTGGACTTCGCCCGAATGTCCAGATCACAGTGCTCACCGAGGAACGGCGTCGCCGTGACCTTCCCGCCCGGGAACTCCACCTCGTCGAAATCATCGACCTCGACCACCGGGAAACCCTGCTGCCGCAACATCAGCGCCATCGACGGGTCCGACAGGTTCCCGCGCGAAGAACGCGGCACCACGATCGCACCGACCCGACCGCGCAACTGCAGCAACGTCTCCAGCACGATGTGGTCCTGATGCCCGTGCGTGATCAGCACCAGATCGATGAAATCGGGAAGATCGTCCAACGTGTACCGGTCACCGGCGGAACTGTCCGCACTGATGAACGGGTCCGTCACGATCGCCGCCTCCGGCGTCTGCATCACCAGGCACGCGTGCCCGAAGTACCGGATCCGCCCACCCCCCTCGATGTGCCGGTCCGGCGCACCACTGGGACGATCGGTGAGCAGCCCCGCCAACTGCACGGCCTGCACATCGTCCAGCTCCAGCGCCTCCCGCAGATGCGACAGCGTCGCCGGACTCACCCGCGCCTTGAACAACTCCTCCAGACCCGCGTGACGGAACGGCACCGCCAACTCCAGCACGTCCGGCGACGGCAGCCGCGGCGTACTCAAAATGAACGGACGCTCATACCCAGGCTCCAACGACAACTGCACCGACTGCCGCGACTCGGCATACACACTGCTCTTGTAGACCAGCGGCTCCATGAACCGCATCTGCGCCTGGTTGTCCGTGTCGTACGCCAGCTCCACCAAACCGTGCAGCTCCGCCGGCATCTTCGGATACAACGGCGTCAGATCGAAGCCCGTCGCGTTCGCCCGCAGGATCTCCTGACCCGCCGCGATCGCCTCCGCGAACCGCAACATGTCCGCCCGGTCCCGCTTGATCCCCTCCAGAAGATCACGCACCTCATCGGCACGCTCCTCCGGAATGTTGATGAAATACCCACCCCGCAGCTCCGGATTGTTGCTCGCCGCGACATGCACCTTCGGGGACTGCAGATACGACTCCAACATCGGCACCTGCAAGAACGCCAGGTTCATCGACGCCTGCACCGGCGCCAACGTATGCGGCCACGCGAAGAACCGGTCGACCAACGGCTCCACAATGGCCTTCGAACGCAGAAACAAAGGCTCCTCAGCCATCTGCTCCCCACCTCTCTTCGAGATCCAATGAGAGGCGGAACACGCGCCCCGGGGGCGCATGGGCACTCTCCAGGGACAGGATGACTCGAATGCGTCTGAATGATCAACGCCGGGGAGCCCGCCCGTTGGACGGTGCGGGTGTCCAACTTCCGGGCCGCGTCGATCGGATCCGGAATTCCGCCGCCAATTCCGTACGCCGGAGCCGAATCCCGGCGCTCAACTGAGGGGCCGCTTCACTTGAACGGCGCCGGAACGCCGCCGCCTTTCCGACCCGCCCACCGCGCCTCGTAGGAGGCCGCGTACATCCCCAGGATGACGGCCGCGGAGGAATACATCGGTGGAGGGAGGCGCCGTCCCGTCCCACCTTCTAGATTGCTCTCACGACCACCGCCCGGGGGCCGCGCGACGCGCTGTACCCGGAGGCGTTCGGCCCGGAGCCGGTTCGTGAGCCCTGGTGTCCCCCGTCACCGCTCTCACGGACCGGCGCCCTGGGCGTCGCGTCCCCGCGCCGCCCGCGCCGTGCTCTACCCGTCCCCTCGGTCATGCTGTATGCGGCCGTTCCGGTGTCCGGCGCGGCCCGGCCCGTGAGCGCCGTCCCCCGGGAAGGGACGGCACTCATCGGGCGAGACTTTGCGTATCCGTGGCAATAGTCCGCGAACCGGCGGGCAGACGGATACGCGGGGGAGTGGGACGGTCAGTAGGCCGCTCTTTGCGGGACGGATCTATCGCGCTCGTCCAGGTGCTGCGCGAACTCCAGCCAGGTGGCCGCGTATTGGCGGGCCAGGCTCCCCACCAGCTCCCCGCAGTGCGGCGGTACCGCTTCGGTCAGCTGGAACCACTCCGCCGAGGCGGTCTGCTGCAGGATCCGCAGGAGGTGCCGCCCCTCCTCCTTGAGGCGCATGGAGGGGTCCCGCAGGAGCTTGGTGAGCACCACGGCGGGATCCGGCGCGGGCGTCCGCGCCCTGCGGTTGGGATGCGCCCGCCCGCCCTGCGCGGGCACCTTGATGACCGCGTGCGCTGCGGCGCCGGCACCCGCCCCCGACGCGGCGGCGTGGGTGCTGTCCGGTGCGGCCTGGTCGGCCTGGGGCCGTACGGTCGCGGGCAGTTCGCCGGACTGGATGCGCTTGCGCACGTCGCTCACGGTGGCGGGCGAGATCTTCGCGAGCCGGGCCACCTCGCGCAACGAGGCGTTCGGGTTCTCGGCCATGAGCTCCGCCGCGCGCCAGCGGCCGTCGACGCTGTTCAGCGGACGGGCCCGCCCGTCGCGTCCGATCCGCACGCTCAACTGCGGCAGCGCGTCACTTGAACGCCGCCTGATCGTCGCGATGGCTTTGGCTCCCAGGCCCGAGGCCCGGGCGATGGCCCGATCGGACATCTGCGGATGGGACGCGATGATCCGGGAGGCGGCGGCGCGCCGATCGGCCTGTGACAGCGGCAGACCGTGGGCGATGTTGGCCCGGACCGCCAGCAGGAAGGAGTCGGCGGGGCTCCCCTCGAAGAACTCGACGTCGATGCTGGTCTGGCCGCGGACCAGGGCGGCCATGAGGCGGTGCATGCCGTCGATGACGCGCATGTCGGACCGGCGGACGAGGATCGGGGGCAGGGGGGTGTCGACCTCGGCCAGACGAGCCACGTGCTCCTGGTCCAGCCCCTCCGAACGAGGAGACTCACCCGGCAGGAGCGTTGCGATCGTAACGGGGACGATCGTGCGGGCGGGCACCTCGTAGGGGGCCGGTGCGGCGGCCGCGGAGAGGGACGGTGCGGTGGGCCGGGACACCGTCGTACCAGGGCCGGGCCTATATGACTCAGGTAGTAACACTTCGTATTCACCCCGTGTGTAGGAAGTACCTCTGGTTGGGCGACTGGCCCCCTTCGTGTGGTGTGCGGGGGTGCGGCGGGTGGTGTCGCGGCAGACGGCCGTGAGGTGTCGAAGGCCCGGGCGCAGCGTGTGCGCGCTGTCCGCCTGCACTTCGGTCACATCCTCACTACCTGGGAAAACACCGTCGGTTCACCCGTCCTGATGGCGCGACATGCAGTGATGTTGGTGATCACGGCGGATCGCGACCGCCCGCATTCGGCCAGTCGTCAGGACCTCGGACTCATGGTCATATCTCGTCCTGGTGCTGTCGAGTCCTACGAAACGCGTGATGCCGGGGTGGCGCCCGCGGCGCCGGTGAAATCCTCAGCGATGGCGTGGTGACCGTTTCCGGCCAAGTGCTTGGAGTACCGCCGGTCGGACTGGTAGAAGGTCGTGACCCGGGTGCCGCGCGTTGCCGGGGCAGCTGGCCCGAATCCGTCGCACTTTGCAGCCATGTGGCTTCGCAGAGTGTGGGCGCGCGGCTGTCCGAGGTGGTTGGCGGTCCGCTGGGGGCGAGGCGTGCGAACGGACTTTTGGGGCGGATGGCCGGGGTCGGTTGGACGGAAGAGGCCAGGGGCTCACACCGCCGACAGCGGCGCCGTGCGGCTTCCTCGACGGCGGCCCGGCCCGGTGCGGCCCGCACAGAGCCGTGCCGCCGCACCCCGGGGGGTGCGGCGG
>NZ_JBHWLC010000126.1:0-16673 GCF_042730635.1 Streptomyces sp. NPDC059917 | reverse complement strand
CCCCCGCTCCGGCCCCGGCCCCCGCCGCCGCGCCGGCGCCCGCGCCGCTGCCCGTGCCCGAGGCCGTACGCCCGCCCGCACCCGCACCGGTCGCACCGGCACCGGCCGCCCCCGCGGCGGACCAGCCCCCGGCCGCTCCCGCGGGTGACGCCCCGATCCACCTGCTCCCGGCACCGGTACCCGCGCCCGCCCCCGAGCGCCCCGCGGTCACCCTCCCGGCACCCGCCCCGCAGACCCCGGCCCGCGCCCCCATGGGAGCGCCGATGCTGGCCGAGACGGGAGCGGGCCAGCCCGCGGCGGCCGCGGCCCTCGCCGCCGCCCTGCTGCTCGGCGGTTCGATCCTTTACCGGAGGTCCCGCGTCTCTTGACCGGGAGCGGTCCGGGACGGAGCGGTAATCAGAAAAGATTCGAAAAGACATCGGCCGGAGAATCCTGATCGGATTCTCCGGCCGATTTCGTTCGCCCCGCGTTCGAGGAACTTGCGGACAATTCGGGCGACAGAGTTTCCGCAGCCCGAAGGAATCGTTACCCAGGGCGAAAGTGACGCGACGGTCGTCACTGGAAAAGGATTTCGATAATGAAGTACACGAAGGTCGCCGCTGTGATCGCCGGCTCCGTCGCCGCCCTCGGCGCCGCGACCCCCGCCTTCGCCGCCGAGGCCGGCGCGATGCCTCCCATGAGCCTCACGGGCGGGGTCACCGAGGTCCTCAACGCGGCCGCCCCCGTCTCCGCCTCGCTCCCCCAGACGGTGGGCAACGGGCTGGCCGAGCAGGGCGACACGGTCGGCAAGGTGGTGGGCACCGCGCAGAAGGTGAACCAGCTGCGCAACGCGGGGCCGACCGAGGCACTGGGCGCCGCCAACGGCGTCACCAAGCTGACGCCGATGCTGGGTGGCGTGAAGCTCAACAACGGCCACAACTGACGCCGTCGCACTCCCCGCGCACCAACGACCGTGGGCGCCACCGGCGATGCCGGTGGCGCCCACGGTCACATGCGGTGACTGACGTCAGTCGTTGACGCAGACCGAGCCGAACGCCGGGTTCAGCAGGCCGATGACGTTCACGGAGTTACCGCAGACGTTGACCGGAACGTGGACCGGGACCTGGGCGAGGTTGCCCGACAGGACACCGGGGGAACCCACGGCCGCGCCCTCGGCCGAGGAGTCGGCGGCGGCGGAACCGGCGGCACCGGCCGCGGCGAGACCAGCGGCGGCCATGACCAGGGCGGCCTTCTTGGCAGAGTTCATGGGAATTGCACCTTCTGTTCGATGTCCTGCCCCGAACCGGGGCTCACAACGAACGAAACGCCTCAACTCCCCGGACGACACGGCTCCGAACAGAATCAGACCTGTTCAGAGCAATAGTCGTAACCGCGACGCGACATCCGCCCCGGTATGGGACTAGCGGAAGGGTACGTCCGGGATCTCTGGAATGTCCGGTACCTCGGGCACCAGCTTCTCCACCGGCGGCACCGCGGGAACGGCCGGGACCGCCGGCACTCCCGGTACAGCGGGAACGGCGGGGACCGCCGGGACCGCGGGGACGGCCGGGACCGCGGGGACGGCCGGGAGCTTGGGGAGCGTGGGGAGCTTGATCTCCGGGAGCTTCGGCTGCTGGATGGGGGGCAGCTTCACGCCCGGCACCTCCGGCAGCTTGATCTCGGGGATCTTGATCATCCCGGAGAGGGACGCGAGCAGGTCCGTGAGGGTCTTGGTCAGGCCCGCGAGCAGGTCGTCGATGGGACCGGCCGCCGCCACGCGCTCGTCGATCTGCCGCTGGGCCGCGGCGACCCGCTCGGTGAGCGCGGCACCCCTCTCACCGTCGAGGGCGCTCGCCGGGGCCGCGGCACCGAACAGTATGGCCGCGGTGACGGCCGCCGGGACGAGGACGCGGACGCGGGACGCCTTGGTGGGGTGCATGGCGGTTCCTTCGGATGGTCGGACCGAATCGGACCATGTCAGTCCGGTTCTATTACCCACCGTGCTAATAGGTTCTACGGACCGCAACAGGATCATGAACCACTGCGGGCTGCGTACGGGCTTCGCGCAGGCGTCCGGGGCGCTCTCACCCGGGCTGGGGAAATCCCGCGCCGGAACGGGCCGTTTGAGTGAAGCAGCGGAACCAACCCCCCGACCGGGCAGTTGATCAGGGCGCTCCACTAGCGGGCACTCGTGCGACAAAAGGAACATGATGAACAAGCTCGTCCAGGCCACCCTGATCGGCGCGTCCGTGCTCACCGCGGGTGTCGCCACGGCCGCCCCGGCCCTGGCCATCGGCAACGACAACGGCGTGAACACCGTGAACGGCAACGGCGCCTCCCAGGTCTACGGCAACCAGAAGACCACGGGCGACATGAGCCCGCAGCTCAGCCTGGTCCAGGGCTCCGCCAACAAGCCCTGCATCGGCCTGCCGGCCAAGATCAACGCCCAGTCGCTGGTGGCCCTGGTCAACGTCGGCGTCCAGGACATCAACGTCCTGTCCAACCCGATGAACCAGCAGTGCACCGAGAACTCCACCCAGGCCAAGGGCGACGAGTCCCTCTCGCACATCCTGGACAACATCCCGGTCCTCTCGGGCAACCTGTCCGCGGGCAGCTGATCACCGCACTCGATTCCGGTCCGGGCCCCCGCGCCCGTGGAGCGAAGTGACAGGGCCCCGGCAGCTTCCAGCTGCCGGGGCCCTCGCCCGTCCACCGCCCGCCGACCGGGCGGACCCGATCAACCGGTCCAGAAGTCCCACCAGCGGGTGAGGATCAGCATCCCGATCACGCCGACGTGCAGGGCGGGCGGAGCCCAACCGAACTCGGCGAAGAAGCTCTTGACCGGGCCCGGCGCGGGCAGCACCGCGGTGCGGACGTTGTGCGCGGTGACGGCCCAGAACATCACCAGCGTCGCCACCCAGGCCGAACAGCACCACAGGCACAGCGCGTTGATCTCGTAGAGCGACTGAACCATCAGCCAGGTGCAGAAGCCGACGCCGAACAAGGTCCCGGCGTTGAGCCCGAGCCAGAACCAGCCACGGTGGCGGGCGCCCGCGAGGACGGCCATGCCGACGCAGAGCACGACGGCATAACACGCGAGGCCGAGCATGGGGTTGGGGAAGCCGAAAGCAGCCGCCTGCTCGCTCTGCATCACGCTGCCGCAGGAGACCACCGGGTTGAGGCTGCACGCGGGCTTGAAGTCCGGGTCCTCCAGCAGGAGGAACTTGTCGAGGGTGATCACCCACGAGGCGAGCAGCCCGGCCGCCCCGGTGAGAACCAGCAGCCAGGCGAGTCCGCGGGGGGCCGCGATCCGTTCGTCCGGCTCGCCTTCATGTGGAGCGCGGGGCTGCCCCTGCTGGCGGGGGACGCCCACTGTATTCGTTGCCATACGGCCCATAGTCCCGCACTTCGCCACCGATCATGGCGAACCATGGCTATCCGTACGCAAGTTGACCGGATGGAGTGCCGGGAACCCCAGGCACTTCCCGGACGTTTTACCGAACCCCGGACGTGATGTCCGAACCAGGGGCTACGTTGAGCTTCCGTGACGTAACAAGCTGCGACGGCCTGGAGACCCACCTTGAGCGATCCGTACGAGACAACCGAGGCGCACCTCGAGCGACTCCTGGGCCGCGCCCTCAACTCTTTCGACCTCCCGGACCGGCTGGTCGAGCGCCTCGGCACGGCGCTCGCCCACAGCTCCTCGCTCCACAGCACGCAGCACGGCCCGGCGGCGGGCCGCTGGCGTGAGACCCATCGGCACGCCTACCTGCTCGCCGACGGCGAGCCCGCGACGCTGTGGGAGCTCGTGTACCGCCTGGAGCACGATCGCGCGACCCGGCACGAGGTGTTCGTCAGCAAGGCGGAGGCCGCGCTGGCGGCGGTCCGGCTGTTCGGCGAGGACCCGGCCGCGGCGCGGGACTTCACACTGATGGAGGAAGCCGAGGACGAGCTCGGTGACCACGGCGCGCTCAGCGCCCTCTTCGCCGCCTCCTCCCCGGTCCAGCAGCACCGGGAGTACGCGGTGGAGCAGTCGGCCGACCACGCCCGCCGGGTGCTGCGCCGGGCGGAGAACGCCGACCGGCCGGGCGAGGCGGTCGCACGGCGGCTGACCTCGGCGTACGCGCACCGGATCACCCAGGCGTTCGGTACCCGGCAGTGCCTCGCGGACGGCCGGGGCGCCGGTTTCAGCCTCTACGAACACGCCTTCGTCCTGCTCGACGGGAGCGAGCTGAGCCTGTGGGAGGTCGAGCACACGGCCACGCCGGACGGGCGGCACATGTGCGAGGTCTACGAGACGGAAACGGCCGCGCGCGGAGCCATGGAGCTCCGCGCGCGGGTGAGGTGAGCCGGGTCCCGGCCACCGGTCGGTTCAGGCGGCGACCGGGACCTCCGCTTCGGTGACGGCGCCGGTGGCCGCCGGGGCCGGGCGGCGCATGCCCTTGAGGAGGACCACCAGGCCCGCGGCGACGCAGGTGCCGGCGGCGATCGCGATCAGGTAGAGCAGCGGGTTGCCGATCAGCGGGATGACGAAGATGCCGCCGTGCGGGGCCCGCAGCGTGCACTCGAAGGCCATCGAGAGGGCGCCCGTGACCGCGCCGCCCGCCATGGCGGCCGGGATCACCCGGAGCGGGTCGGCCGCGGCGAAGGGGATGGCCCCCTCGCTGATGAACGAGGCGCCCAGGAACCAGGCGGCCTTGCCGTTCTCGCGCTCGGTCGCGGAGAAGAGCTTGCCGCGCACGGTGGTGGCCAGTGCCATGGCGAGCGGCGGCACCATGCCCGCGGCCATCACGGCGGCCATGACCTTCAGGCTGCCCTCGTTGGGGGTGGCGAGGCCGCCGATGGCGAAGGCGTACGCGACCTTGTTGAGCGGACCGCCGAGGTCGAAGCACATCATCAGGCCGAGGACCACGCCGAGGATGATCGCGTTGGCGCCGGAGAGGCCGGACAGCCAGTCGGTCAGGGCCTGCTGGAGCGAGGCGACGGGCTTGCCGACGACGAGGAACATCAGGAAGGCGGTCACCGCCGAGCCGATCAGCGGCAGGACCACCACGGGCATGATCCCGCGCATCGCGGCCGGTACCTTCGCCCGCTGGACGGCGAGGACCGTGCCACCGGCGATCAGACCGGCGATCAGACCGCCGAGGAAGCCGGCGTTGATGGTGAGCGCCACGGCGCCGCCGACGAAGCCGGGGACCAGGCCCGGGCGGTCGGCCATGCCGTAGGCGATGTAGCCGGCGAGGACCGGGACGAGGAAGCCGAAGGCGAGGCCGCCGGTCTGGAAGAGGAGGGCCGCCCAGCTGGCGGACTCGGTCCACACGAAGTGCTCGGCGACGGAGGGCGCTTCGTTGATGCCGTAGCCGCCGATGGCGAAGGCGAGGGCGATCAGGAGACCGCCGGCGGCGACGAAGGGGACCATGTAGCTGACGCCGGACATGAGCCAGGTGCGGAGCTTCGCGCCGTAGCCCTCGCCGGGCTGTCCGGCCACCTGCTCGACGGGGGTCGGTGCGGTGTCGCCGGTGTCGCCGCGGGCGGCCTTGTCGCGGGCCTCCGCGAGGAGTTCGGCGGGGCGGTTGATCCCGGCCTTCACGCCGACGTCGACGGTGGGCTTCCCCGCGAAGCGGGCGCGGTCGCGGACGGGCACGTCGTGGGCGAGGACGACCGCGTCGGCGGCCGCGATGTCGGCGGGGGCCAGGGCGGTGAAACCGGCCGAGCCCTGTGTCTCGACGAGGAGCTCGATGCCGGCGGCCTCGGCGGCGCGCTGGAGGGATTCGGCGGCCATGTAGGTGTGCGCGATCCCGGTCGGACAGGACGTGACGGCCACGACCTTGAACCCACCCACAGCCTGCCCGCCACTTTCAGCCTGCCCGGCGTTTGAGGGCCCGCCGGAGGCGACGTCGGACGGGGACGGGGACGGAGCCGACGACGCGGCCACCGTCCCGGGCTCCGCCCGGACCCGCGCCTCAAACGCCGGCGAGGCTGCAACTGCCCCTGCCCCTGCCCCGGGGGCGGTCGTGGCCGGGGGGGCTATGAGGGTGGCGGCTTCGGTCGGGGAGGTGGCGGCGCGCAGGGCGGCCACGAAGTCGGGCCGCATCAGGCGGCGGGCCAGGGACGACAGGATCGTCAGGTGCGCGTCATCGGCCCCCGCCGGCGCCGCGATCAGGAAGATCAGGTCCGCGGGCCCGTCCGGCGCCCCGAAGTCCACCCCCGCGGGGGCCCGCCCGAAGGCCAACGTCGCCGTCGCCACATGCGCACTGCGGCAGTGCGGGATGCCGATCCCGCCCTCCAGCCCGGTCGGCATCTGCGCCTCCCGCGCCGCCACGTCCGCGAGGAAGCCCTCCAGGTCCGTGACCCGGCCGAGCGCGGCCATGCGCAGGGCCAGGGCCCGGGCCGCCGCTTCCTTGGAGTCGGCCGCGAGGTCGAGGTCGACCAGCTCCGCGGTGATCATCGTGGTCGTCTCGCTCATCGCTCGTCGCTCCGTTCGGACAGCGGAAGGTCCAGGGGGACGTCCCGGGTGACGCGGACCGCGTCGGGGCGCAGGTCCGCGGGGGTCGGCATGGCGCTGCCGGGGAGCTGGACCGCGGCCGCGCCGTGGGCCAGGGCCGAGGCGAGGGCCTCGGGCCCCGTACCGCCCGCGATCAGGAAGCCGGCCAGGGAGGCGTCACCGGCGCCCACGTTGCTGCGTACCGCCGAGACGGCCGCCGTGCCGTAGTGCGTGCCGTCGGCCTCGACCAGGAGCTGGCCGTCCGCGCCGAGGGAGGCCAGTACCGCTCGGGCGCCCCGGGCCCGCAGCTCCTCGGCGGCCTCGACCACGTCGCCCAGGGTGGCCAGCGGTCGGCCCACGGCCGCCGCGAGCTCCTCGACATTGGGCTTGATGACGTCCGGGCGGGCGGCGAGCGCGGCCGTCAGGGCCGGGCCGGAGGTGTCGAGCGCGATCCGGGCGCCCGCCGCGTGCGCCCGGTCGACCAGCTCGGCGTACCACTCGGGGGCGAGGCCCCGCGGGAGGCTGCCGCAGCAGGCGATCCAGTCGGCGCCGGTGGAGCAGCCGCGGACGGTCTCCAGGAGCAGCGCGGCTTCGGCCCCGCTGAGTTCGGGACCGGCCGCGTTGATCTTCGTCAGGGTGCCGTCGGGTTCGGCGACGGAGATGTTGGAGCGGGTCTGGCCCGTGATGGCGACCGCGGTGACGTCCACGCCCTGGGCGTCGAGGAGTTCGGCGATGAGCGTGCCGGGGGCGCCGCCCAGCGGGAGGACCGCCGTCGTACGGACGCCCGCGGCCGCGACGGCCCGGGAGACGTTGACCCCCTTGCCCCCGGGGTCGACCCGCTCGGCGGTGGCCCGGAGCACTTCGCCCCGGTCCAGCGCGGGGACCTCGTACGTCCGGTCCAGGGAGGGGTTGGGGGTGACGGTGAGGATCATACGAGCACGACTTCCGTACCGGCGGCCTCGATCGCCGCCTTGTCTTCGAGGGCCAGGCCCCGGTCCGTGATGAGGAGGTCCACCTCGGCGAAGGTGCCGAAGCGGGCGAACTGTTCCTGCCCGGACTTCGAGGAGTCGGCCAGGACGACGACGCGGCGGGCGGCCGCGACGGCGGCGCGCTTGACCGCGGCTTCGGCGAGGTCGGGGGTGGTGAGCCCGCCGTGCGCGGTGAAGCCGTTCGTCGCGAGGAAGAGGACGTCGGCGCGGACCTCGGCGTAGGCGCGCAGCGCCCAGGCGTCGACGGCGGCGCGCGTGCGGTGGCGGACCCGGCCGCCGACCAGGTGCAGGTCGATGCCGGTGTGGTCGGCGAGCCGGGCGGCGACGGGCAGCGCGTGGGTGACCACCGTGAGCGCGGTGTCGACCGGGATGGCGGCCGCGAGGCGGGCGACGGTGCTGCCGGCGTCGAGGATCACGCTGCCGCCGTCGGGGAGCTCGGCGAGGGCGGCGGCCGCGATCCGGTCCTTCTCGTCGGCGGCGGTGGACTCGCGCTCGGTGAGGTCGGGCTCGAAGTCCAGGCGGCCGGCCGGGATGGCCCCGCCGTGGACGCGGCGGACGAGCCCGGCCCGGTCCAGTGCGGTGAGGTCGCGGCGCACCGTCTCGGCGGTGACCTGGAACTGCTCGGCGAGGGAGAGCACGTCGACCCGGCCCGCCTCGCGGGCGAGGCGGAGGATCTCCTGCTGGCGCTCCGGTGCGTACATGTGGGTTTACGTCCGTTCGATGCCCGACTCAGTGGGTTCCCCTGTACCGTACGCCCGAATCAATGAGCAAACAAACAAAAACGGGCATGCCCGCCAACAAAGGCGGACATGCCCGTGAAGTGGAGCCGGACGGCCTAGGAGACCGGGACCTTCTCCAGGGCGACCTGACCGTCGCCGTCGGCGCTCCCGCCGTCAGCGCCGGCGCCCTCGCCCTCGTGGGAGGGTCCGGCCTGCTTGCGCGGCAGCGCGAACATCACCGCGAAGATCACGACGAGGACCGCGACCACCCACCACAGCGCACTGCGGAAGGCCTCGACGTACTGCGGCCCGAAGACCGCGTCGTTCTCGATCACGCCGAAGTAGACGACCGAGGTGAGGCCGAGGCCGAGCGCGTTGCCCATCTGGTTGGTGGTGTTGATCAGACCGGAGGCGGAGCCGGCGTGCTCGCGCGGCACCTCCGAGAGGACCGCGTCGGTCAGCGGGGCCACGATCAGCCCCATGCCGAGGCCCATCACCACGAGCGGCGCGGCCATCTGCCAGGAGGCGATCTCCATGCCGTAGTGCTTCGACTCCCAGATGTAGAGGAGCAGACCGGCGGCCATCGTCAGGGCGCCCGCCTGGAGCACCTTGCGGCCGAAGCGCGGCACCAGCTTCTGCACGGACAGACCGGCGGCGGCCGAGACGGCGATGGAGAAGGGGATGCCGGTGGTGCCCGCGCGCAGGGCGCTCCAGCCGAGGCCCATCTGCATGTAGAGCGTCCAGACCAGGAAGAAGATGCCGGTCGCGATGCCGAAGGTGAGCTGGACGGCGACGCCCGCCGCGAAGCTCTTGACCTTGAACAGGGACAGCTCGACGAGCGGCGAACCGTCCTTGCGGATCTTGTACTTCTCGTAGGCGATGAACCCGACGATCAGGAACGGGACCGCGCCCATGCACAGGAAGCCCCACAGCGGCCAGCCGTTCTCGCGGCCCTGGGTGAGGGGGTAGATCAGCATGACCATGCCCGCGGTGGCGATGAGGACGCCGACCAGGTCGAGGCGCAGGGCCTTGGGGGCCTTGGACTCGGTGATGAACTTGCGGCCGAGGATCACGCCCGCGATGCCGACCGGCAGGTTGATCAGGAAGATCGGGCGCCATTCGAGGCCGAAGATGTTCCACTCGGTGAGCAGCGCGCCGAGCATGGGGCCGGAGACGGCGCCGAGGCCGACGATCGCGCCGAACATGCCGAAGACCTTGCCGCGCTCGTGCGGCGGGAAGGTGACGTGGATGATGGCCAGCACCTGCGGGACCATCATGGCGGCCATCGAGCCCTGGAGCAGGCGGGAGGTGACGAGCATGGCCGGGTTGGCGGCGATGCCGCACAGCAGCGACGCGGCGGTGAAGCCCGCTATGCCGATGAGGAAGACGCGCTTGCGTCCGTAGATGTCACCGAGGCGGCCACCGGTGATCAGGCCGGCGGCGAAGGCGAGCGCGTAGCCCGCGGTGATCCACTGGATGGCGCTGGTCGAGGCGTGCAGGTCGCCCCGCATGCTGGGTATCGCGATGTTGACGATCGTCACGTCGACCAGGTCCATGAAGGCCGCGGTCATGACGATGGCGAGGGCCAGCCAGCGCCTGCGGTCCGCCGTGGCGTCCAGCGGGGCGTCGTCCCACCCCTCGGCCGACTTCCGTTCTGCTGGTTCGGGCCCGGTCTCGTTCTCGGGCGATGTCTTGGATGTCTCCGTGCTCATGAGGAGAAACCTAGACGGCATGTAGGTCAGTTGGTGTCCTATTTCCCTGGCAATCTGGATTGCATGACCGACACCCCGGCACGGCTGCTGACCCTGCTGTCCCTGCTCCAGACTCCCCGCGAATGGCCCGGGAGCGAGCTGGCGGACCGGCTCGGGGTCAGCTCCAGAACCATCCGCCGCGACATCGACCGGCTCCGGGACCTGGGGTACCCGGTGGAGGCCACGCTGGGCGCGGAGGGCGGGTACCGGCTGGTGGCGGGGGCGGCGATGCCGCCGCTGGTGCTGGACGACGAGGAGGCGGTGGCCATCGCGGTGGGGCTGCGGGCCGGGGCCGGGCACGCGATCGAGGGGGTCGAGGAGGCGTCCGTACGGGCGCTGGCCAAGCTGGAGCAGGTGCTGCCCTCGCGGCTGCGGCACCGGGTCAGCTCCTTGCAGTCGGCGACGGTCGCGCTGACCCGGGGGGACGGGGCCAGCATCGACCCGCGGACGCTGACGACGATCGCCTCGGCGACGGCCGGGCAGGAGCGGCTGCGGTTCGCCTACCGGGCGGCGGACGGCGTCGGGACGCGGCGGCTGGTGGAGCCGAACCGGCTGGTGAGCACCGGGCGGCGGTGGTACCTGGTCGCCTTCGACCTGGACCGGGACGACTGGCGGACCTTCCGGGTGGACCGGGTGAGCGAGCCCTTCCCGACGGGGGCCAGGTTCGCGCCGCGGGAGCTGCCGATGGACGCCGTGGCCTTCGTGGAGCGGGGGCTGCGGCACGGGCCCGGGGCCACGTACGAGGTGGAGCTGCGCTTCGCGACGGCGCCGGAGGCGGTGCCGGGGTGGGTGGGGGTCGCGGAGGCGGAGCCTGGCGGGGGGTGTCGGGTGCGGTTCGCCTGCGGCGACGCGCCCGAGTGGCTCGCGGCGCGGCTCGCCCTGACGGGTCTGCCGTTCACGGTCGTGTCCCCCGCGTCCCTGGCGGCCACGGCCCGCGCCCTCGGCACCCGCCTCACGGCCTCGGCCGCGGCCTCCTAGGGGGGCGGGCGGGCTGTGCCCTCAATCGCCGGGCGGGCTTGATCATGTCTCCGGTGGCCGGCCGAGTGCGCGCCCGCGGCCCGCATCCGCCTCCGGCGGGCCCTCAAACGCCGGGCAGGCTGAATTGGCCCCGGGCCGGTCGAACCCAGCTTGCCCAGCGATTGAGGGCGCAGCCCTCCCACACGGGCGGCCCCGGTCGAGCGGAGGCAAACCCAGCCCGCCCGGCGTTTGAGGGCATGGCCGAGGCGCGGGGGCGGGCAAGGGGGAGCCCCGACACCTGGGGGAATAGGGGTCGGGGCTGTGTGGGGGGTTACGCGACCGCGTCGAAGCCCGTGTCGCGGGCCATTCGCTTCAGCTCCAGGAGCGCGTGCTTCTCGATCTGCCGGATCCGCTCGCGCGTCAGCCCGTGCTGCTTGCCGACCTCGGTCAGCGTCCGCTCCCGCCCGTCCTCGATCCCGTACCGCATCTTGATGATCGAGGCGGTGCGCTGGTCGAGCTTGGCGATCAGGTCCTCCAGCTCCTCGCTCCGCAGCAGCGACATGACCGACTGCTCCGGCGAGACGGCGGAGGTGTCCTCCAGGAGGTCCCCGAACTGCGTGTCGCCCTCGTCGTCGACCGACATGTTCAGGCTGACCGGGTCGCGCGCCCAGTCCAGGACGTCACCGACGCGCTTCTCGGTGGTCTCCAGCTCGGCGGCGATCTCCGCGTGCTCCGGGTCCCGGCCGTTCTCCCGGTTGAACTCGCGCTGCACCCGGCGGATGCGGCCCAGCTCCTCCACGAGGTGCACGGGCAGCCGGATCGTGCGCGACTGGTCGGCGATGGAGCGGGTGACCGCCTGGCGGATCCACCACGTGGCGTACGTGGAGAACTTGAAGCCCTTGGCGTAGTCGAACTTCTCCACCGCGCGCACCAGGCCCGCGTTGCCCTCCTGGATCAGGTCGAGCAGGGGCAGGCCGCTGCGGGGATAGCGGCGGGCCACGGCGACCACGAGGCGCAGGTTGGAGCGGATGAAGACTTCCTTGGCGCGCTCGCCCTCGGCGGCGAGCACTTCCAGCTCCTCCGTCGTGGGAAGCGCCTTCTCCGCGCGCTCTATCCGGCCGTCGAGGATCTGCTGGGCGTACACGCCCGCCTCGATGATCTGGGAGAGCTCGACTTCCTTCGCCGCGTCGAGGAGCGGGGTGCGCGCGATCTCGTCCAGGTACATGCCGACCAGATCGCGATCGGCGATCTCCCCGCCCACGGCGCGCGCGCTGCTGGCACTGGAGGACTGACGACGGGCGACGGCGCGGGTTGCCATGCGTGCTCCCTAGCAATGAGTTCGGTCGCTGTGCGGCTGCTGCTGCTGGTGTGGCACTCTCCCGAGTACCCCCATCCGAAGGAAACAACGACTGGAATCGGGACAGAATTCCCGCGCCGCATCCCTTTTTCGAGATCTTGCAGTATCCTGCCCCGCCGCGAAGCGGTGCCGGAGTCCTCAGATCCCGCGGAGGCGCAGGTCAGGCCCGGAACCGAGACCGCCCGGAGCGCGCGGTCAGCGCCGCCCCCGGCTGCACTTCCACCCGTGAAGACGGCCCGCACCGGGTTCTGGTTGCCTGCGGAGATGACCGGATTGTCCGATGGAGTCCCCCGGCGCCCCCCGGAGCACCCCGCCGCACCCCGCCGCCTCCCGGAAACGCCGCGACCCCACCCCGTTCGCGTGCGAACGGGGTGGGGTCGTCGTCATTCCGCAGTCGTTCCGCGCCCGGGCGTCAGTGCGCGATGACCGGGATCCTGTTCTCCGCCTCCGCGTCCGCGCCCTCACCGGTGGCCGTGGCCCCGGTGTCGGGACGGCCCGTGTTGATCAGGGTCAGCGCGATCAGCGAGCTGGCGACCAGGATGCCGACCGCCCACCAGATCGCCGAGGAGTAGCCCTCGACCATCGCGCGGGCCTGCACCAGCTTCGCGGCCGCGCCGCCACCGGCCGCCTCGGCGGCGTGCGCGGTGAGGTACGCCGTGGTGGCGGAGGCGGCGATCGTGTTCAGCAGTGCGGTGCCGATCGCGCCGCCGACCTGCTGCGAGGTGTTGACCATCGCGGAGGCCACACCGGCGTCGGCCGGGTTCACCCGGTACGTCGCCAGCGACATCGCCGGCATGAACGCGGAGCCCATGCCCAGACCCAGCAGCAGCTGCGCCGGGAGGATCAGCGCGGGGTAGGAGGAGTCCACTTCGAGCTGGGTCAGCAGCAGCATGCCGGAGGCCGCGACCAGGAAGCCGGGGCCCATCAGCAGCCGCGGCGGCACGCGGGTCATCAGACGGGCGCCGATCTGGGTGGAGCCCGTGATCATGCCCACGATCATCGGCAGGAAGGCGAAGCCGGTCTTGACCGGCGAGAAGCCCTTCACGACCTGGAGGTAGTACGTCAGGAAGAGGAACAGGCCGAACATCGCGATGACGGCCAGGCCCAGCGAGAGGTACACGCCGCCGCGGTTGCGGTCCATCAGGACGCGCAGCGGCAGCAGCGGGGACTTCACCTTGGACTCGATCAGGACGAAGGCGCCCAGCAGGACGGCCGAGCCGATGAAGAGGCCCAGGGTGAGCGGGTCGGTCCAGCCGTTCGACTCGGCGCGGGTGAACCCGTAGACGAGGGAGACGAGACCGAGGGTGGACAGGACCACGCCCGGGATGTCGAGCGCGGAGCGGTTGCGGGTGCCCGCGGGCTCCCGGATGACCATCCAGGCACCGACGGCCGCGATGATCGCGAACGGGATGTTGACGAAGAAGGTCCAGCGCCAGTTCAGGTACTCGGTGAGGAACCCGCCGAGGATCAGGCCGACGGCGCCGCCGCCGCCCGCGATCGCACCGTAGATGCCGAAGGCCTTCGCCCGCTCCTTGGCGTCGGTGAACATCACCGCGAGGAGGGAGAGGGCGGCGGGCGCGAGCAGCGCGCCGAAGGCACCCTGCAGGGCGCGGGCGCCGAGCATCATGGCCTCGCCGTTCGCGGCGCCGCCCAGCGCGGAGGCCAGGGCGAAGCCGATGAGGCCGACGATGAAGGCGTTCTTGCGGCCCCAGAGGTCGGCGATCCGGCCGCCGAAGAGCAGCAGTCCGCCGAAGGCGAGGGCGTAGGCGGTGATGACCCACTGGCGGTTGCCGTCGGAGATCCCGAGGTCCTGCTGGGCGGACGGAAGGGCGATGTTCACGATGGTCGCGTCGAGGACGACCATCAGCTGCGCCAGGGCTATGAAGACCAGCGCCCGCCAGCGACTGGGGTCAGCCTGAGGCAGGCTCGCGGCTGTTTTTGACATGGGGGTACCTATCTCACGGTGCGGAATGACGTAAAGGTGAATCGACTGGGGCGAACGAAGTGAAGCGGAGGGGAAGTGGACTAACCAGGCGAATGACTGCGTTCCGGGCAGTGTTCGACGCTAGTGGGAGCGACCCCGGGCGTCACATGGTTTTCTGCCTGAGGTCTTCGAGCGTGGCCGCGGATCCGGGCAGCACGGAGTGGCCCGGTGCCCGCAACCCGTCCAGGAAGAGCTGGAGATGGCGGTGCGCGAAGTGGTCCGCGTCGAGGCAGGCGACGCCCGGCAGCGGGCGGCTGAGCTGCGACAGCGCGACCATCAGGTCGCCCGCGGCGATGTCGGTGCGCACCAGCCCGGCGCGCTGGCCCGCCACCAGCAGCTCCTCCACGGCCTCGGCCAACGCGTCGCGCGCGGCGAGGAGTTCGGGGTTCTCGCGGTCGAAGTCCCCCGCGAGCATGGGACACAGGGCGCCGATCCGCTCGTCGGCGGCCGCGTGCGTGAAACGGCAGAGGGCCTCGAAGGCGTCCACCGGATCCGCCGCCGCGGGGTCCAGCGTCGCGGCCAGGGCGTCCTCGGCATGGGCGGCGACCCGGTCCATGACGAAGAGGACGACCCGGTGGACGAGGTCCGCCCGCTCGGGGAAGTGCCGGTAGAGGGTGGCGTTGCCGATTCCGGCGCGGCGCGCGATCTCGTCCAGCGGCGCGTGCGCGCCGAACTCGACGAACATCTCGCGGGCCGCCAGCAGGATCCGCTCGCGGTTGCGCACGGCGTCCGCCCGCGGGCGCGGCACCCGCTCGCCCGCGGCCCGCGCGGTGCACGGGGCGGGTGCGGCGGCGGCCTCCGAAAGGCTCGGCGCGGCGGTCGGGGCCGCGAGCTCCGCGGTCGGGGTGTTCGACGAACGCTTCACTCCTGGCCTCCCTGGTTCCCGGTTTCCGGTTCTTGCGCCTTCGGTAACCGGGGAGCCAGTCCCCGCTTACGTCGACTCACATGCAAACGGGGATTCCCTCCCCGGTTATTTCACCCCACCGTGTGACCTGGGTCACATCCCCTTCGGCCCCGCTCCGCCCGGATGGCCGCTCCCGACGCGCGGGCGCGCCGTACCCGTCAGAGGGTGGGCGCACAGAGCGCAGACCGGACCCGGCCGGCTGCCGCGGACCCGAAGGCGCTCTCCATGCCGCAGACCCGCCACCGGATACGCACACCCCGCCGCGCCAGTGCCTACGTCGGCCTCACCGCGCTCGCCATCGGCATCACGGCGACCGCGGGCGTCGGGATATCGAGCCGGACGCACACGGCGGCCGGCCCCGCGGCCACGACGAACGAATCGGCCCTCGCGCCCTGCCGGATCTCCGGCGCCATGGGCGTGCAGATGTCCGAGGGGCTGCCGACCGCACCCGGGTACTCCCGCTCGACCGGCGAGGTCCGCGCACTGAACCTGATGATCGACTTCCCGGACGCCAAGGGAGAGGGCCCGGCCCTGGACCGGCTGTCCGAGTTCTTCCCGCAGACCTCCGACTGGTTCCGCACCAGCTCCTACGGGCGACTCACCTACAAGCCCGAGGCCCCGATACGGACCTGGCTGCGGATGCCGATGCCCTTCGCGGCGTACGGCATCGAGCGCGGATCCGCCTACGAGCCCGGCTACCGCCAGCTCGTCGAGCACATAGCCCGGGCCGCGGACGCCCAGGTGGACTTCAGCCGGTACGACCTGATCAACATCCTGGTCACGCCGAACGCCGGACCGTCCGCCCTCGACACCGTGCTCTCGGTGACCTTCTCCGGCAACGGCGAGGCCCCGGTCGCCGACGGCGTGCCGCTGGCGAACACGTCCTTCGTCTACAGCCGCCAGGACGACGGCTCCGGCTCGTACCGCGAGACGGGCTACCGGGTGCTCCCCCACGAGAACGGCCACGTCTTCGGGCTCCCCGACCTCTACACCCAGGACGGCGGGGGCAGCGTCGGCCACTGGGACATCATGAGCGAGGACTGGGGGTCCAACAACGACCTGCTGGGCTGGCACAAGTGGAAGCTCGGCTGGCTGGACACCAACCAGATCAGCTGCGCCGCCAAGTCCGGCACCAGCGACCACATCCTGTCCCCGCTCGGCATCGAGGGCGGGGTGAAGCTGGCCTTCGTACCGACCTCGGAGAGCGCGGGCTACGCCGTCGAGGTCCGCACCCAGGCCGGGAACGACGAGGCCGTCTGCAAGCCCGGGGTCCTCATCTACAAGGTGGACTCCGAGGTGGACACGGGCCGCGGCCCGGTCACCGTCGCCGACAGCGCGGCCGCCAGCGGCGGCTGCACCCGGCGGGCCAACGTGCACGGCGAACTCTCGGACGCGCCCTACAAGCCGGGCGAGACCTTCACCGACTCGGCGGCGGGCATCAGCATCTCGGTGGTCGGTGAGCTGCGCACCGGCAAGTACCAGGTCCGCATCACCCGTCCCTAGGGCGGGCGGGTGATGCGGGGCGCGGCCTGCCCGCCGGACCCGACAC
>NZ_JBHWLC010000125.1:0-16836 GCF_042730635.1 Streptomyces sp. NPDC059917 | reverse complement strand
GCCCCGGCACACTGCCGGGGCCCGTCGCCGTTGGCGTCGTAGGGGAGGCGGGAGCACGTCCTCACGCCAGGTCGGCGGCCTCGACCTCTTCCCGGGTGATCCCGAGCAGGTACAGCACCGCGTCGAGGAACGGCACGTTCACGGCGGTGTGCGCGGCCTCGCGGACCACCGGCTTGGCGCAGAAGGCCACGCCCAGCCCGGCCGCGTTCAGCATGTCCAGGTCGTTCGCGCCGTCGCCGATGGCCACGGTCTGGGCCAGCGGCACCCCGGCCTCCGCGGCGAAGCGCCGCAGCAGCCGCGCCTTGCCCGCGCGGTCCACGATCTCGCCCGTGACCCGGCCGGTCAGCTTGCCGTCCTCGACCTCCAGCGTGTTGGCCGCGGCGAAGTCCAGGCCGAGCCGCTCGCGCAGGTCGTCGGTCACCTGGGTGAACCCGCCGGAGACCACGCCCACCTGGTAGCCCAACCGCTTCAGCGTGCGGATCAGGGTCCGGGCGCCCGGGGTGAGCCGGACCTCCGCGCGGACCTTGTCCACGACCGAGACGTCCAGGCCCGCCAGCAGCGCCACGCGGGCGTGCAGCGACTGCTCGAAGTCCAGCTCACCGCGCATCGCCTGCTCGGTGACGGCGGCGACCTTGTCCTCGCAGCCCGCGTGCGCGGCGAAGAGCTCGATCACCTCGTCCTGGATGAGGGTGGAGTCCACGTCCATGACGACCAGCCGCTGCGCCCGGCGGTGCAGACCGGCCGATACGACGGCCACGTCCACCCCGATGTGCTTGGCGGCCAGCGCCAGCGAGGTGCGCAGGGGCTCCGTCTCGGTGCCGGAGACGGCGAATTCGACGGCGGTGACGGGGTACTTGGCCAGGCGGAAGATGCGGTCGATGTTGCCGCCGATCGCCGTGATCCGGGCGGCGATGGCCGCCGTGGACTCGGAGGTCAGCGGATTGCCGAGCACGGTGACGTGGGAACGACCGCTACCGCGCGGCCGGTTGTCGCCCGTACCGGAGATGATCTCGGCCTGCAGCTTGAGCGACTCGGCCCAGCTGTGCACGGTGGCGCGCAGCTCGCCCTCACCGCCCACCTCGGGCCGGGTGACGAGGGCGCACAGGACGATGCGGCCACGGGTGACGACCTGCTCGATGTCGACGACGTCGACGGAGTAGGCGGCGAGGGTGTCGAACAGCCCGGCGGTGATCCCGGGACGGTCCTTGCCGAAGATCTTGACGAGGAGGGTGGGGACGTCGGAGGTCTGCGAAGCGCTCATGGTGACCTCACCGTATCTTCCCCGGTCCCGTAGGTGATCCCCCGTCCCGCCCAGCGGACGCCGTGCCGCTCAGCGCGGCGGCGGATCCGGCGGCGGCCCCGGCGGCGGAGGCGGCGTGAACGGCCGCCGCACCGGCCGCCCCCGCACCGGCCCTCCCGCCACCGTCTCATCCTGAGAACGCCCCACCCCGCCCCCTTTCCCCGATCCCGCCCCCGTCCCCGGCCCCCGGTCGGGGCCCCCGGCCGGGGGGTCCCGGTACGGGTTGGGACGATCGGGCGCCGGATCAGGGGCCGAGGGAGGCAGGTAGGGACCATAGGCCCGGTACTTCCCGTACACCCCCGCATCCGCACCGCCCCGGCCCGCCCCGATTCCAGCCCCGCCGGCGTTTGAGGCGCCGCCGGAGGCCCCAGGATCCGCACCCGCCCCCGCACCGGCATCCGCACCGGCCCAGGCCGCCCCGATTCCAGCCCCGCCGGCGTTTGAGGCGCCGCCGGAGGCCAAACGACCCGCACCGGCACCCGCACCCGCACCCGCACCCGCACCGGCACCGGCACCCGCACCGGCCACCCCCCGGACCAGCACCGCCCCCGCTCCGCCGGCCACCACCCCCCACACCCCGCCCAGCACCACCGCGACGGCCACGTCCCCCCGCAGCTCCACCCCGGCCCCCACCGCGTCCACCCCCAGCACCGCCAACGACGCGTTCGCCGACAACCCCGTCAGCCACACCAGCGCCCCCAGCGCCACCCCGACCACCGCCCCCAGCCGCACCGCGCACCCCACCACCCCGCGCCCGGGAGTCCGTACGGCCGCCAGCGTCCCCGCGTACAGCAGCAGCAGCGCCACGCCCACCACCAGCAGCCACACCCGCTGGTCGTACTCCGCCAGCCGCCCCACCGTCACCGCCCGGGACCCCGCCCCCGGCACCCCGAACAACCGGTCCACCGGATCCGGCAGCAGCCGCGCCGCGTCCCCCGTCACCCGCCCGTCGAAGGGCACGAACAGCCCCAGCAGCACCCCGACCCACGCCCCGTTCGGCGCCCCCAGCAGCGCCGCCCCCAGCACCCGGCCGGGATGCGCGTCCCCGGCCGCCGCCCACACCGCGGCGCCCAGCCCGGCCACCACCGCCACCAGCACCATCGCCAGCACCGCCGACACCGCGGGCCGCAGCCGGGCCAGGACCGCCGGCCCGCGTCGCGAAGCCAGCAGCGCCACCGCGAGCACCCCGCACACCCACACCGCCGCGCCCCGCAGGGTCGGCCCGGTCTCCACCGCGAAGCCCACCCGGGCCCGGGCCCCGATCAGGTCCCCGACCCGGTCGGGCAGCAGCCCGCCGACGTCCCCGATCCCCGGGATCACCACCTTGGCCGGGGTCCGCGGCAGCAACGCCCCGTCCAGGGTGACCACATCGTGGCCGAACCACCCGAGCGCACCCGCCGTCGCGACGAGCAGGACGGCCACCAGGGCGGCCCGCGCGCCGAGTTCGCCGGGCCCCGCACCCACCCGCAGCGAGCGCAGGAAGAAGAGGCCGAGCACCAGCGCCCCGGCCAGCGCCACCCCCAACGGCATGACGTCCAGGCCCGTCCGCGCCCCCGCCCCGGCCACGCCGAAGACCGACACGTCCCCGGTCGGGGTGACCGTACCGCCCATCGCCAGCACCACCACGGCGGCCGTCATCGCCCCGAGCGAGCCGCCCGCCGCGTCCGCGCCGAGCAGGTGCAGCCCGAGGGCGGCGACCCCGGCCATCACGATCAGGGACCAACCGACGGCGGCCACGGCGGACAGGACCGCCTCGCCCCAGCGCATCCGGTGCATGGGCGGACCCCCGATCCCCGTCCCCTATGTCGGTCCTCACCACTCTCGGGCGGATTTCCGACCCCGTCAACGGACCTCCGTAGGGCCGCGCGACGGCCGCGTAGACGGTTTCGGCGCAGCCCGGATTCCCCTTGTGGCCCCGGGCCTGAAATAGTTCCCCCGGATGTTCGCCATCCCTAGACTCCCTGACGTCAGGGGGATCCTCGGGGGACAAAAAGTGGGGCTGGAGTGCCGGAACACGTACTGGAATTGAATGGCAGGACCTGGACGCTCGATCCGTCCAGGTCGTACTCCCTGGGGCGCGACCCCCAGGGTGACGTGGCGATCGATGACGCCAGGGTGTCGTGGCGCCATGCCACCATCAGCTGGAACGGGCGGGGTTGGGGGATCGAGGACCACGGCAGCACCAACGGCACCTACGTGCACGGTGCCCGGGTCCAGCAGACCGAGTTGGTGCCCGGAACGCCGGTGCACCTCGGCAACGCGCAGGACGGGCCGCGGCTGAATCTGACCGTCGCCGCCGTGGCGGCCGCCCCGCAGTCGGCCGCCGCGCACCAGGCGCCGGCCCAGCAGCAGGCGTGGCAGCAGGCCGCCCCGCAGCAGCAGGCGTACCAGCAGCCGCAGCAGCAGGCGGCCCCGCAGTACCAGCCGCCGCAGCAGCAGCCGCACGTCCCGCAGCAGCAGGGCGCCCCGCAGCAGCAGCCCGGCGGCCAGGGCTACAGCGACCGCAGCCCGACCACGTTCCACCACCTGGAACTGGGCCACGTCATGCGCATCGGCCGCGCGCTGGAGAACGAGCTGGTCGTCTCCGACCTCCAGGTCTCCCGCCTGCACGCGGAGTTCCGCTCGATGCCGGGCGGCCGCTTCGAGATCCACGACCTCGGCAGCCACAACGGCACCTACGTCAACGGCCAGCCGTTGGCGAAGTCCGGTACGGCGCTGCTCGGTCCCAACGACATCGTCGGCGTGGGCCACTCCACCTTCCGGATCGTCGGCGACCGCCTCGAGGAGTTCGTCGACACCGGTGACGTCTCCTTCTCGGCCCGCCACCTCACGGTCACGGTCGACGGCGGCAAGCAGATCCTCAAGGACGTCACCTTCGGCGTCCCGGAGAAGTCGCTGATCGGTGTCATCGGCCCCTCCGGCTCCGGCAAGTCCACCCTGCTCAAGGCGCTCACCGGCTACCGGCCCGCCGACCAGGGCGACGTGCTCTACGACAACCGCAACCTGTACAAGCAGTTCGCGGAGCTCCGCCAGCGCATCGGCCTGGTCCCGCAGGACGACATCCTGCACAAGGAGCTGAAGGTCAGCACGGCCCTCAAGTACGCGGCCAAGCTCCGCTTCCCCGGCGACACCGCCGAGTCCGAGCGCGCCGCCCGCATCGACGAGGTGCTGCGCGAGCTCAAGCTCGACATCCACAAGGACAAGAAGATCACTTCGCTGTCCGGTGGTCAGCGCAAGCGCGTCTCCGTGGCCCTGGAACTGCTGACCAAGCCGTCCCTGATCTTCTTGGACGAGCCCACCTCCGGCCTCGACCCGGGCATGGACCGCGACGTCATGCAGCTGCTGCGCGGCCTCGCCGACGACGGCCGCACCGTCCTCGTCGTCACCCACTCGGTCGCCGAGCTGGCCATCTGCGACAAGCTGCTGGTCATGGCACCGGGCGGATCGGTCGCGTACTTCGGCCCGCCGGACGAGGCGCTGAACTTCTTCGGCTACACCACCTGGGCCGACGTGTTCTCCGCCTTCGAGAACTACCGCGACTACGACTGGGCCGGCCGCTGGAAGGGCTCGCAGCACTTCCAGCTCTACGCCGCCGACATCGACGCCGTCGCCCCGCAGTCGGTCGCGATGCCGCCCGCGCAGCAGATGCGCCCGCCCAAGCCGCAGGGCTACGGCTCGCAGCTGTGGACGCTGATCCGCCGCTACACCTCGGTCATCGCCTCGGACAAGGGCTTCATCGGCCTGATGCTGATCCTGCCCGCGGTCCTCGGCGTGGTCTCCACGGTCATCCCGGCCACCTTCGGGCTCGCGCCCCCGACCCCGCCGTCGAACTTCAACGGCGACGCGGGCACGATCATGCTGATCCTCTGCGTCGGCATGTGCTTCTCGGGCGCCGCGAACTCGGTCCGTGAGCTGATCAAGGAACGGGTGATCTACGAGCGCGAGCGCGCCACCGGCCTGTCCCGGTCGGCGTACCTGATGTCCAAGGTGATCGTCCTCGGCGTCATCACGGCCATCCAGGGCGTCGTCATCTGCGCGATCGGCTTCATCCCGCGCGACCTGCCCACCGAGGGCCTGCTCATGCCGCCGGCCGTCGAGCTGTGCCTGTCCGTCACGGCGCTGGGCTTCACCTCGATGATGTTCGGCCTGGTGATCTCCTCGCTGGTGAAGACCGCCGAGAAGACCATGCCGCTGCTGGTCATGTTCGCGATCGTCCAGGTCGTGTTCACCGGCATCCTCTTCAAGGTCTACGACTCCGTGGGCCTGGAGCAGGTCGCCTGGCTGATGCCCTCCCGCTGGGCCATCGCGGCCGCCGGCACCACGCTGAACCTCGGCAAGCTCATGCCGCCGTGGGACCGCGACAACCCCACCAACACCGACCCGCTGTGGGACCACTCGATCGGCCAGTGGGGCCTGAACATCACCATCCTGCTGCTCATCGGCATCGCCTGCGGCTTCGCGGTGGCGCGCCTGCTGCGCCGCCACGAGCCCGAGGTCATGCGCAAGTAACCCGCACGCGCGCACGGACCCGCACGCACGAACGCCACAGGGCGGCACCCGGAACTCCGGGGGCCGCCCTGTGGCGCATGGGGGCTTGGGGTGACGTCAATGGCCGAGCAGGGCTCAGTAGGCGCTGTTGACGTTGTCGATCGAGCCGTAACGGTCGGCGGCGTAGTTGGCCGCGGCGACGATGTTGGCGACCGGGTGGTACTGGTCGAGCGGGGTGCCCGCCACGTGGTACGCCAGGAAGGTCGGGCGGATGACCTGGAGCAGACCCATCGAGGGGATGCCGTTCTTGGCGTTGATGTCCCAGTTGTTGATCGCGCGCGGGTTGCCGCTGGACTCGCGCATGATGTTCTTGTAGAGCCCGTTGTACGAGCCCGGAATGTTGTTCGCCTTCATGATCGCGAGCGACTCCTTGATCCATCCGTCAAGGTTGTTCGCGTACATCGGCTTGCGCGCGGCGGAGCGGCTCGCGGCTTCCTTGTCCGCGCGCTCCTTCTTCGCGGCGGCGGCGTCGGCCTTGGCCTTCGCCGCGTCCTTGGCCTGCTTGTCCGCGACGACCTGCTGCGCGGTGAGGTGCTGCTGCAGGGTCTTCGCCTGCGCGCCGTCCACGGCCTGGGTCCAGGCCACGGGGGCGGCGACGACCGTCTCGGTGGCCTCGCTCGTTCCGGCCGGAACGAGGGAGAACGCGAGGGCGGCGGCGCCGAGGGTGGCGACACCGGCGATCGACAGCTTGTGGCCCTTGGTCAGACGACTGTGGCCGGGGGTGCTGGTCTCGGACATGCGTGGGCAACCTCTTCGAATAGCGGGGGCCGCAGGAAAGCGCCGGGGGGTGTTGATCCGCGGCGCTGTGCGACGGGAGCCATTGTTAGCGGCGGCAAAATCCTGTGGCAAAGGTGTGACATACGAAGCGCGATAGTGGATCAGGGGGCCCCGCGATGACCCCCCGCCGGACCCCAGAGCCCCTCCCATCAGCCCTGACAGGACCTTTATCCGTCCACTAGGCAGCTTCGTAAGTGATCTGCGTCCTATGCGCGGGCTCACATCGAGCACGTAACGTTCTCACCGTGCGTTGCGACAGCAATGCAGATGGTGAGCGTTCTCCTCCTTGAGTCGGACACCGGGGACCCGCGGCCTCCTGCGAAAGGCAGACCGACCCCCCGCTCCACGCCCTCCCACCGGCGTACGGCGCCCCGCCCGCGGTCGGACCGGCCCCCACCCGCGGACCTACGCCCCGGGACGACCGGCCCTAGTTCTCGGGCCCGATTCCGCAGGTCACGGCCGCGAGTACGGTGACCCCATGCGCAACGGACCCGACGGAACCCGCACCGGGCTGGCCGCGGTGAGCACCGCACTGCTCGCCATGAGCCGGCACCTGGAGGTCCGCGACGTGCTCAAGACGATCGTCGTCTCGGCCCGCGAGCTCCTCGACGCCGAGTACGCCGCCCTCGGCGTCCCGGACGACCACGGCGGCTTCGCCCAGTTCGTCGTGGACGGCATCAGCGAGGAGCAGTGGCGCCGCATCGGCCCGCTGCCCCGCCAGCACGGCATCCTCGCGGCGATGCTCCACCAGGACACCCCCGAGCGGCTGGCCGACGTCCGCCGCGACCCGCGCTTCGGCGGCTGGCCCGCGGCCCACCCCGACATGTCCGACTTCCTCGGCCTGCCGATCCGCGACGGCGAGGAGACCCTCGGCGCCCTCTTCCTCGCCAACAAGCGCGGCGCCCGCCCCGCGGAAGAGGAAGGCGGCTTCACGGAAGAGGACGAGTCCCTCCTCGGCATCCTCGCCCAGCACGCGGCCATCGCCCTGACCAACGCCCGCCTCTACGAACGCAGCCGCGAGCTGACCATCGCCGAGGAGCGCTCCCGGCTCGCCCACGAGCTGCACGACGCCGTCAGCCAGAAGCTCTTCTCGCTGCGCCTCACCGCCCAGGCCGCCACCGCCCTGGTGGACCGCGACCCCGCCCGGGCCAAGGAGGAGCTGCACCAGGTCACCGCCCTCGCCGCGGAGGCCGCCGACGAGCTGCGGGCCGCCGTCGTGGAGCTGCGCCCCACCGCCCTCGACGAGGACGGCCTCGTCGCGACCCTGCGCAACCAGGTCAAGGTCCTGGACCGCGCCCACGGCGCCCACGTCACCTTCCTCTGCGACGGCGTGCGCGCCCTGCCCGCCTCCCAGGAGGAGGCGCTCCTGCGGGTCTCCCAGGAGGCCCTCCACAACGCCCTGCGCCACTCCGGCGCCGACCGGGTCGCCGTCACCCTGAGCCGCACCCCCGGCGGCGGGGCGCTGCTGAAGGTCGTCGACTCCGGCAGCGGCTTCGACCCCCAGGCCGTCCGCAAGGCCGGCCGCCACCTCGGCCTGGTCTCCATGCGGGACCGGGCGAGCGGCGCCGGCGGCCGCCTCACCGTCCAATCGGCGCCCGGTGCGGGCACCACGATCGAAATGGAGGTCCCCGGTGGCTGACACACCGGCCCGTACGACCCGTACGGCCCCCATCAAGGTGCTGCTCGTCGACGACCACCAGGTCGTCCGGCGCGGCCTGCGCACGTTCCTGGAGGTACAGGACGACATCGAGGTGGTCGGAGAGGCCGCCGACGGCGCGGAGGGAGCCGCCCGGGCCGAGGAGCTGCGGCCCGACGTGATCCTCATGGACATCAAGATGCCCGGCGCCGACGGCCTCGACGCCCTGCGGCGGCTGCGCGAGCTGGGGAACGCCGCCCGGGTCCTGATCGTCACCAGCTTCACGGAGCAGCGCACCGTGGTCCCCGCCCTGCGCGCGGGCGCCGCCGGATACGTCTACAAGGACATCGACCCCGACGCACTGGCCGGAGCCATCCGCTCCGTCCACGCCGGGCACGTCCTGCTCCAGCCGGAGGTCGCCGAGGCGCTGCTCTCCCAGGACGAGCAGGGCCCGACCCCGGGCCGCGGCGGATCCCTGACCGACCGGGAGCGCGAGGTCCTCGGGCACATCGCCGACGGGCGCTCGAACCGGGAGATCGCGCGGGCCCTCGTCCTCTCCGAGAAGACGGTCAAGACGCACGTCTCGAACATCCTGATGAAGCTGGACGTCGCCGACCGCACACAGGCGGCGTTGTGGGCGGTCAGGCACGGGATCGCCGACTGACCGGCCGGATCCGACCGTTCCGCTGCCGGACCGAGATTCATACGGTCGGGTGTATGTAGCCCACATGGCGTATCCCGATCGCCGACGGGCCCGTTCTCCAGGGCGTGCCGCGGCGGCTCGCCGCGGCAGACGTACTGGAGGACGAGAACGTGAAGAACATCAAGAAGGCCGCAGCCGTCACCATGATCGCGGGTGGCCTCGTCGCCGTCGGCGCCGGTGTCTCCTCGGCGCACGGCGGTGCGTCCGCGGAGGGCGAGGCCCTGAACTCGCCCGGCGTGGCCTCCGGGAACCTGCTCCAGGTCCCCGTGCACGTCCCCGTGAACGCGGTCGGCAACTCGGTCAACGTCATCGGCCTGCTGAACGGCGCCTTCGGCAACACCGGCGTCAACAACTAACGCCCCCGCGTTCCGCGGCCCCCCTTCCCCCTCTCTCCCCGGGAAGCGGGGGCCCCGGCACGCCCGGACCGCCGGGGCTAGCCGCGCTCCCGCTCCTCCACGTACGCGTTGTAGGCCGCCACCTGGGCCCGCCGCGCCACCCGCTCCACCGGCCGCAGGGCCTCCGCGCGCGCGGCCATCTCCGACGCGGCCACCGCCCCGCCGTGCCCCCGCTCGTACGCCAGGGACACCAGCAGGGCGATCCGCTGCGCCAGCGACAGCACCCGCACCGCCCGCGGCGGATAGCCCGGGGCCAGCACCTCCCGCCCCGCCTCCGCCCGCGCCCGGTACGCCGACATCGCCGCCTCGGCCACCGGCCCCGAGGCCGCCACGTCCAGCCGGGTCAGCACGACCGTCGCCTCGCGCAGCGCCTCCGCCAGCTCCCGCTCCGCCTCGCCCAGCGAGGGCACGTCCGCGGGCGGGGCCTCCCGTACCGGCAGGCAGTGCCACACCACCTCGACGTGCACGTCGCCCGCGGGCCCGGCCTCCGTCACCTCCGGTACGAGCCCCAGCGCCGCGCCGACGGCGACCACGGCCTCCTCGGCCTCCAGCGCCCGCGCGTTGAAGTCCGGCGGGCCGCTCAGGCCCAGCGGATGCCCCGGCGCGGGCAGCGCCACGCGCAGGCCGGTGACCCCCATGGCCCGCAGCCGCCCGAGCGCGAGCGTCAGCCCGACCGGCCCGCCCTCGCCCGGCAGCCCCGCCACCCGGTGCACGGCATCCGTACCGACGATCGACAAGACGGCGTCGTCGGGCGAGACGAGGCCGGCCAACAACGAGTTCCCCCAGGCGGCCAGCCGCCCTGAACGTGGTTCCACAAGCATGCCCCCACCTTAGTAACCCGCCCCCGGAACCCGTCCCGCTCGGCCTGGCGACCGCGGCCCCCTCCGAGTGGCGTAGGTTTTCCCCTGGGGCTGCGCCTACAGGCGCACAAGAGAACCGACACTGCAAGGGGAGACAACACGCTCATGAGCGACGTTCTGGAACTGGTGGACGTATCCGTGGTCCGCGAGGGCCGCGCTCTGGTGGACCAGGTCTCCTGGTCGGTCAAGGAGGGGGAGCGCTGGGCGATCCTCGGCCCCAACGGCGCCGGGAAGACGACCCTGCTCAATGTCGCCTCCAGCTACCTCTTCCCGAGCAGCGGCAGCGCCACCATCCTCGGCAGCACCCTCGGCAAGGTCAACGTCTTCGACCTGCGCCCGCGCATCGGCGTCGCCGGCATCGCGATGGCCGACAAGCTCCCCAAGCGCCAGACCGTCCTGGAGACCGTGCTCACCGCCGCCTACGGCATGACCGCGACCTGGCAGGAGGAGTACGAGGACATCGACGAGCAGCGCGCCCGCGCCTTCCTCGACCGCCTCGGGATGACGGACTACCTCGACCGGAAGTTCGGCACCCTCTCCGAGGGCGAGCGCAAGCGCACCCTGATCGCCCGCGCCCTGATGACCGACCCCGAGCTGCTGCTCCTCGACGAGCCCGCCGCCGGCCTGGACCTCGGCGGCCGCGAGGACCTCGTACGCCGCCTCGGCCGCCTCGCGCGCGACCCGCTGGCCCCCTCCATGATCATGGTCACGCACCACGTCGAGGAGATCGCCCCCGGCTTCACGCACGTCCTCCTGATCCGTCAGGGCAAGGTCGTCACCGCCGGTCCCATCGACCTCGAACTGACCTCCCGCAACCTCTCCCTCTGCTTCGGCCTGCCGCTGCTCGTCGAGCGCAACGAGAACGACCGCTGGACCGCCCAGGGCCTGCCGCTCCGCTGAGCCCCGCCCCCGCGCACCCTGTCCGGACCGCGCCCACCCGACCTACCATGACCATGTGACCAACATCGACGCATGGGTGTGGTGGCTCATCGGCGCGGTCGGGCTGGGGATCCCCCTGGTCGTCACCGCGATGCCGGAGTTCGGCATGTTCGCCGTCGGCGCGATCGCCGCGGCGGTCACGGCCGCACTCGGCGGGGGAGTGGCCGTACAGCTCCTGGTCTTCGTCATCGTCTCGGTGGCGCTGATCGCCGTGGTCCGCCCGATCGCCAACCGGCACCGCGACCAACGCCCCCAACACCGCAGCGGCATCGACGCGTTGAGGGGACGCAGCGCCGTCGTCACGGAACGGGTCGACGGCAGCGGCGGCCGGATCAAGCTCGCCGGGGAGATCTGGTCCGCCCGCACCCTGGACGCGGACAGCAGTTTCGAACCCGGACAGCAGGTCGACGTCGTGGAGATCGACGGAGCGACCGCCGTCGTCATGTGACGTCATGTGACCAAGCACCCGACTCGCGGGCCCCCGGTCTGCGAGACTCCGCTCAACGGGGCAGCACAGACAGCCGGAAGGGCACGGGGAACCGCATGCAACCGATCATCATCGTCCTGATCATTCTGGTGATCCTCGTCTTCATCGCACTGGTCAAGACGATCCAGGTGATCCCGCAAGCAAGTGCGGCCATCGTCGAACGGTTCGGGCGCTACACCCGCACCCTCAACGCGGGCCTGAACATCGTCGTCCCGTTCATCGACTCGATCCGCAACAGGATCGACCTCCGCGAACAGGTCGTCCCCTTCCCGCCGCAGCCGGTGATCACCCAGGACAACCTGGTCGTCAACATCGACACGGTCATCTACTACCAGGTGACCGACGCCCGCGCCGCGACGTACGAGGTGGCCAGCTACATCCAGGCCATCGAGCAGCTCACCGTCACCACCCTGCGCAACATCATCGGCGGCATGGACCTGGAGCGGACCCTCACCTCCCGCGAGGAGATCAACGCGGCCCTGCGCGGCGTCCTCGACGAGGCCACCGGCAAGTGGGGCATCCGCGTCAACCGCGTCGAGCTGAAGGCGATCGAGCCGCCGACCTCCATCCAGGACTCGATGGAGAAGCAGATGCGCGCCGACCGCGACAAGCGCGCCGCGATCCTCCAGGCCGAAGGTGTCCGCCAGTCCGAGATCCTGCGCGCCGAGGGCGAGAAGCAGTCCTCGATCCTGCGCGCCGAAGGTGACGCCAAGGCCGCCGCGCTCCGGGCCGAGGGCGAGGCCCAGGCGATCCGTACGGTCTTCGAGTCCATCCACGCCGGTGACCCGGACCAGAAGCTCCTCGCCTACCAGTACCTCCAAATGCTCCCGAAGATCGCCGAGGGCGACGCCAACAAGCTCTGGATCGTCCCCAGCGAGATCGGCGACGCCCTCAAGGGGCTCAGCGGAGCCATCGGCAACTTCGGCCCCATGGGCGGCGGTTCCAACGGCCTGCACCGCAAGGACGAGCAGCCGGCCGCCCCCGACCGCCGCGAACAGCCCCCGATCGACTAGGACTCGCCCTCCCTCGGGCATGATCGGTCCGGCCCCTCGACCTTCACGGCGGGGAGGCGACCCACTCATGCAAGGGGGATGGCGTTGTCCATCTGGGAAGCACTCGCGGTCTTCGCGGCCGGCATCGGCGCCGGCACGATCAACACCATCGTCGGTTCGGGCACCCTGATCACCTTCCCGGTGCTCCTGGCCACCGGCCTGTCACCGGTCACCGCCAACGTCTCCAACACGCTCGGCCTGGTGCCCGGTTCGATCAGCGGAGCCATCGGCTACCGCAAGGAACTCAAGGGGCAGGGCGGCCGGGTCCTGCGCCTCGGCGCCGTGTCCCTCGTCGGCGGACTCGCGGGGGCCGTCCTGCTCCTGAACCTGCCGTCCGACTCCTTCGACACGATCGTGCCGGTCCTGATCGGACTGGCCCTCGTCCTGGTCGTCCTCCAACCGCGGATCGCCGCGTCCGTGCGCCGACGCCAGGAAGCCGCCGGAGGCGAGGGAACGCACCCCGACGGCGGTCCGGTCCTGCTGACCGGCATGCTGCTCTCCAGCGCCTACGGCGGCTACTTCGGGGCCGCCCAGGGCGTGCTCTACCTCGGCCTGATGGGCTCGCTGCTCCGCGAGGACATGCAGCGGGTCAATGCCGTCAAGAACATCGTCGCGGCGTTGGTCAACGGCATCGCGGCGGTGTTCTTCCTCTTCGTCGCCGAATTCGACTGGACGGCCGTCCTGCTCATCGCGGTCGGCTCCACGCTCGGCGGCCAGATCGGCGCCAAGGTCGGCCGCAAGCTCCCGCCGACCGCCCTGCGGGCCCTCATCGTCGTGGTCGGCCTGGTGGCCATCGTCCAGCTACTGCTCCGCTGAGCGACGTAGGAAATCTACGCATCACGACGTAGATCGTACGTACGCCCAGCGGGCAGCGGCCGTCATCCGGCTACGCGATCCGCTCCAGCCACTCGGGCAGCTCCTCCCGGATGCCCGCCCCCATGGCCAGCAGCATCGCGTCCGCCGGAGAGGGCACGAAGGGCCTGCGGAGCAACGGCATCCCCGCCTCCTCCGGAGTCCTGGCCGCTTTGCGGTGGTTGTCCACGGCGCAGGAAGCCACCGTGTTCAACCAGGTGTCCCCACCGCCCTGAGCCCTCGGCACCACGTGGTCCACGGTGGTCGCACGCTTCCCGCAGTAAGCGCACCGGTGCTGGTCACGCGCCAGCACACCCCGCCGTGACCAGGGAGCATGTCTTCGGAAGGGCACCCTGACGTACCTGCACAGCCGGATCACCCGGGGCATCGGAAGGTCCATCGTGGCGCCGCGCACACGGAGTTCGGGATGCGACTGTTCGACGACGGCCTTGTCCTGGAGGACCAGAACCACCGCCCGGTTCAGCGTCACCGTCGACAGCGGCTCGAAGCTCGCATTCAGCACCAGCGTGTCCCGCATCTCGCCCACCTCCCGTGTGCAGGCCCGCGACCACCCTGGCGACGGGGCCCGGAACCACTCTGGCCGCGCCCGCCACCGGGGACAACGCAATAAAAATGCCCGGTCCTGGTCGTCTTTAGACCAGGACCGGGCAAACGCTCGGAGAACTCAGCCCGCCGGGGCCTCGAACTCACCGACCAGCTGGGCACGCCCGAGCGTGTGGAAACGCAGGTTGAACCCGACCACGGCGGGCGAGACGTCCGCGTCCGGCCCCAGCTTCTCGGTGTCCACCGCGTACACGGTGAACACGTACCGGTGCCGCTCCCCGGCCGGCGGCGCCGCCCCGCCGAAGTCACGGGTGCCGTAGTCGTTGCGCACGTGCACGGCCCCGGCCGGCAGCCCCGGGAAGGAACCGCTGCCCGCCCCGACCGGCAGCTCGGTGACCGACGCCGGCAGGTCGAAGAGCACCCAGTGCCAGAAACCGCTGCCCGTCGGGGCGTCCGGGTCGAAGCAGGTCACCGCGAAGCTCTTCGTCCCCTCCGGGAACCCCTCCCACCGCAGCTGCGGCGAGAGGTTCCCGCCCGCCAGCACCTGCGCGTCGCCCAGGTCCGCCCCCGGCGCGAGGTCGCGGCTCTCGACGGTGAAGGCGTGCACCTCGGGGTGGAAGGCGTGCGGAAGGGGCGCTCTGCTCTGGTCGGACACTGCTCAACCTCCGTTGACGGAACCCGTACGTCGTCGTACGGAAAGGAGCCTAGAACCAGTTGCGCTGCGAACCGACGGAAGCGATCCACTGGTTGAGGTAACCCGCCCAGTCCGTGCCCTGGTAGGACTGCAGCCCGACCTGGAAGCAGCGGTAGGTGTCACTGCCCTCGGAGAACAGCCCCGGCTTCTTGTCCATCTCCAGCACGACGTCCATCTCGTGGCCGTCGGCGACGAAGGTCAGCTCGACCTGGTTCAGCCCCCGGTACTGCGACGGCGGCAGGAACTCGATCTCCTGGTAGAACGGCAGCGTCTGCCGGGTCCCGCGGATGTGCCCGCGCTCCATGTCCGCGCTGCGGAAACGGAAGCCGAGCTGCCCGAAGGCGTCCAGCAGCGCCTGCTGCGCCGGCAGCGGGTGCACGTTGATCGGGTCCAGGTCACCCGCGTCGACCGCCCGCGCGATCTCCAGCTCGGTGCTCACCCCGATGTTCATCCCGTGCAGGTGCTGACCCCCGAAGTGGGTCACCGGGGTCTCCCACGGAACCTCCAGGCTGAACGGCACCACGTGCAGCGCGCCCGCCTGCACCTGGAAGGCACCCCCGAGCCGCTGCTTGGTGAAGACGATGTCCTGCTTCAGCTCCTGGTCGCCGCTCTCCACCTCGACCCGTGCCTGGAGGCCGATGTTCAGCCCCTCGATCTGCTGCTCCACGGACCCGCCCTGGATGCGGACCTCGCCCTGGACGATCCCACCGGGCACCACGTTCGGCTCGGTGATGACCGTGTCCACCGAAGCACCACCGGCACCCAGGCTCGCGAGCAGCTTCCTGAACCCCATGTTCCTGACTCCCCTTGAAGAGACGTGCACGGCACGGACGTACCCCTACACACGCGAAACCCTAAGGCCCGGTCGCCGCGGCAGGCGTTCCACTACGCTCGACCGGATGAGCGCGCGCCCCGACCGTACGCCCCTGACCCGGGCATTCTTCGACCGCCCGGCCCTCACCGTGGCCCCGGAGCTCCTGGGCCGCACGCTGGTCCGCCGCACCCCCGAGGGGCCGATGGAACTGCGCATCACGGAGGTGGAGGCGTACGAGGGGGAGGACGACCCGGGCTCCCACGCCTACCGCGGCCGCACCGCGCGCAACGCGTCGATGTTCGGTCCGCCCGGACACGCGTACGTCTACTTCATCTACGGCATGTGGTTCAGCCTCAACCTGGTGTGCGGGCCGGCGGACCGCGCGAGCGGTGTCCTGCTCCGGGCCGGAGAGGTCACCGTGGGTACCGAGCTGGCCCGCAAACGTCGACTCTCGGCCAAAGCAGACAAGGAACTGGCCAAAGGACCGGCCCGGCTCGCGACCGCCCTGGCCGTCGACCGCTCCCTGGACGGCGTCGACCTCTGCGCGGGCGGCGCCGCCCCCCTGTCCGTCCTCGCGGGCACGCCCGCGGATTCCGCCCTGGTCAGTACCGGCCCCCGCACCGGAGTGGGAGGAGCGGGCGCGGAGCATCCGTACCGGTTCTGGATCACCCGGGACCCCACGGTGAGCCCCTACCGAGCCCACGCGCCACGCCGCCGCTCAACTTGACTCACTCCTGGCCGACGCCTAACGTAGCCCGAGCCGCTTGATACGGAGCACTGCTTCTGCAGCCCTCCGGAGGCGGCCAACCCACTACTGCGATCACCCTGACGGGGATGAATTCGGCATGCCTGAATTCAAACCGGCGGCTCGATTATGAGCCACCAGGGAAAACCGCTAACGTAGTGGACACGCCGAAAGGCAGGGCCCCCAACGGCCACCGAATTCGAATTCAACTCCGGTAAACGGAGCGGGAAAAGAATCTGGTAGAGTTGGAACCGCCGGAAAGGGAAACGCGAAAGCGAGGAACTGGAAAGCGAAACCCGCTTCGACCGGGAATCGGACACGAAAGAGTCTGATAGAGTCGGAAACGAAGAACGAAGCCCGGAGGAAAGCCCGAGAGGGTGAGTACAAAGGAAGCGTCCGTTCCTTGAGAACTCAACAGCGTGCCAAAAATCAACGCCAGAAGTTGATACCCCGTCCACTTCGGTGGATGA
>NZ_JBHWLC010000124.1:0-16969 GCF_042730635.1 Streptomyces sp. NPDC059917 | reverse complement strand
CCAGACCCAGAACACCGACCGGAACAGACACGCGGCCGCCAGCAGCCCCGCACAGACGCACCAAACCCACCACACGACGCCCCCTCCCGCACCCCCTGCGGGTTGCCGGGCCGGCCCCCCGCCGCCCCCGGGGGGGTGCGGCGGCACGGGTGGGCGGCGGACGTCAGCGGGCGTCGCCGAAGGTCCACACGGCGCGGGCGCCCGGGCCGACCACGAGGGTCGAGCGGCCGAGGCGCTCCTCGTGGCGGGCCACCGGGTGGTTGAGGGACATCTCCACCCGGCGCAGCCCGGCGTCCTCGCGGGCCACGGAGTCCAGGCGGATGGTGGTGCCACCGCCCTCGGCCACGACGGAGCCGCCGGGCAGCTCCCGGACGGAGAACCCGCCGGCACGGAGCAGCGGCACGGTGTTGGCGAGGTCGCGGGCGGTGATCCCGAGGCGGATGGAGGTCACGTCCCGCATCAGGTGGTCGCGGTAGTCGTCGGAGAGGTACCGTTCGCGGCCGACGTCACCGGCGTGGCTCGGCGGTTCGGTCTTGCCGCGCGGGTCGGCGAAGTACTCGGGCCGGTACTCCATGCCCCAGGCGCCGAAGCCGTCGTACTGTTCGGCGGTGAAGACGGCGTCGAACCACGGCACCGGGACGCCGTCGCCGAAGTCGCGGGTCTGGCGGAAGGAGATCGGGTTCGGCACGCCCTGGCCGGGCAGCCGCCCGGTGACCGTGGCCAGGTCACCGGCGCGTTCCACCGAGAGCCCCATGCCGCCGGCGCCGAGGACGCCGTCCTGGCCGGGGACGTCGCCCACCCCGAAGAGTTCGAGGTAGGTCTCGCGGCCCATCAGGTAGCGGCCGGTCCACTTCTCCCCGTTCGCGCCGGTCGTGGTGCGGACCTGGAAGTTCGCGAACTTCGGCAGGTAGGCGGAGTGTTCGATCGCATCCGCCGTCTCGCGGTCGAGGACCCCGTAGGCGTGGTTGTAGAAGAGCAGTTGACGGCCGCCGGACGAGCCGTTCCCGTCGGCCAGGGCGACGCCGGTGGCGCCCCCGGCCAGTCCGGTCAGGGCCACGGCGAGGACCATGAATACGTGTAACGCGCGACGCAGAGACATGGCGTGAGCGTAGATCGCGGAGCCCGCGTTCGGGGCCTGTTCGAAGGATTCGGGCCACGCTCGGCGTGGCGGGAAACCGTAGGCCCGCCCGCCCCGGGGAGGGGTGGGGGAGGGCCCGCGGTACCCGCCGCCCCGCTCACCGCCCCTCGGGCTCCGGTGCCCGGCCGAGGGCGCGGATCGCGGGTACGGACAGCATCACGGCGATGCAGACGATGCCCACGACGGAGGAGAAGAGCAGCACGCGGTCGGCGCCGAAGGATTCGGCGGCCGGGCCCGCCAGCGCCCGGCCCAGCGGGATCACCATGATGGATCCGGCCACGTCGTAGGCCGAGACCCGGCTGAGCACGGCCAACGGGATGTGCGACTGCACGCTGGTCGCCCACATGACGCCCCAGAACGCGAACCCGCAGCCGGCCAGCACACCGGTGAGCGCCGTGGCGGTGAAGGACCAACCCAGGGCGGGCGCGAGCGGGTTCAGGGAGAAGAAGAACATGGCACAGGCCCCCGCGACCAGCGGACGGGCGGGCCGCACCCGCATCCCGAGCAGGCCGCCGATGATCGTCCCGGCGCCGTCGGCGGAGGCGATCCAGCCGTAGCCGCTCGCCCCGTGCTGTTCGGTGAGCAGGGCCGCGCCGAGCGGCAGCGCGGGGCCGAAGACGAAGAGCCCGTAGACGGCCCAGACGGCGATGACCCCCCAGAGCCAGGACCGCGACCGGAACTCGTGCCACCCCGTGACCAGCCTGCGCGACATCGGCTCGTCGCTCTCGTCCCGGGCGGTGCCGAGCTTGCGCAGGGGCGTCAGCCCGAGCGCACTGAGCGCGTAGAAGGCGGCGATGACCACGAAGGATCCGGCCACGTCCCAGTAGGCCACGAGGAGACCGGCCACGCCGGGGCCGAGCAGCGTGCAGATCGCCTCGGAGATCCGCAGCAGCGCGTTGGCCCGCTGGATGTCCTCGGCGACCTGGGGGACCAGGCTCGCCAGACCGGGCTGGAACATGGCGGTCGCCGCACCGCTGAGCGCCAGCAGCGCCATCACCTGCCACAGCCGTACGTGGTCCCCGGCCAGCAGCGCCGCGAGGGCGAGCATGGCCAGCATCCGCACCGCGTCGGCGCCGACCATCATCACCTGCGGGGTGAACTTGTCGGCCAGTACGCCGCCGAAGAGCACCAGCAGCACGATCGGGGCCATCCACGCGGCCAGCGCGTAGCCCACGCCGCTCGCCCCGTACCCCGCGCCGAGCACGGCGGTCGTGAGCGACACCATCAGCATGCCGTCGGCCAACAGCGAGGTGCTGCGGGCCGTGAAGAACAGGCGGAAGCGGTTGGAGCGCCAGGGGCTGGGGAGCGGGACCCGATCCGGCCGGACGGTTACCTCATCCATCGTCATGTGACATCCGCCGTTCCCGGCCGTTCCCTTCCGTGAGGATCTGCTGCTGGAGCCACGCGCCGCTCAGGTCGGCCCGCGCGGGCGGGTCCTGGACGATCACGTAGCGGTGGGGCGCGAGCACCCCGGGACGGCCGGGGAGCGCGTCCATCAGTGCGGCGTGCGCCGCGGTCGGCGTGAGCGGCGCGCCGCCGGAGGCGATGAAGGCGGTGAGGCCCCCATCCGGCGCCCCGGGGGCGTCCGCGGTGGCCGGGGCGACGTGGACGGGGAGGCCGCCCAGGGCCTCGCCCAGCGCCCGCGCCACGGCGGGCGGCGAGACCCAGGAGCCGTCCACCAGCTCCCAGTCCGGGCCGCGTTCGACCGGGCGGACCCCGGTCACCTCGGTGAGCGCGGCGAGCGGCACGTCATCGGTCGCGGCCGCCTCCAGCAGCCGTACCAGACCGGTGAGGAAGCCCTCCGCCTCGTCCCCGTCGAAGAGCCCGGGGTCGGCCCACATCGCGATGTGGAGCACGGGGTCCGTCTGGTGGGCGAAGGCCAGCACCCGGGTCGGGAGCACCTGCTCCGGACCCCAGCTGAGCTCCGGCTCCGCCGCGTCGTCCTCCTCGCCGCCGGTCCCGCCCGGGGCGGCGACGGCGGACGGCAGCGTGGACGGCAGGGTGCTCACGTCGTTGAAGACCACGTCGCGCGCGAAGTGGCTGCCGCGCTCGGCGGTGACCCGGTCGATCATCTCCCACAGCCGGACCGAGTCGAACCGGCTGTGCCGGTAGGCGTTGAGCGCCGCCCCCCAGGCCTTGCGCAGGAGCGCGTCGAAGGACGGGGCCGTGACGTCGAGCGAGAGCAGCGCGTCCTGGGACACGGTGTTCACCGAGCGGGCCAGCCGGGGCAGGAACCGGTTGGAGGTCGGCACCGCGGCGACGCAGGTGCGCTGACCCGCGCGGTGGGCGATGAGCGCGCACCACGCCGTGAGCAGCACCGTCGACGGGAGGCTGCCGGTGCGCTCCACCGCGCGGGCCAGCGCCCGCGCGCCGCGCGGGGACCGCAGCGTGAGCTGGGACATCCGTACGTCGACGCCCTCGGCGCGCGGCTCCGCGAACATGGCCTGCGGGCCGGTGCGCAGGATCTCCTCCCAATAGCGCAGGGAGGCCTGCGACTTGCGCAGCCCCGTCGGGGTGGCCTCCTCGGCGGCGAGGTCGAGCGGGGTGAAGGCCGTCACGGGCTCCAGCGCCCCGCCCGCCAACACGGTGAGCCACTCCTCCCGCAGGATGGCGAGGGCGCTGCCGTCCGCCACGGCGTGGCTGGACACCAGGGCCACGAAGGCCGGTGCGCCGCGCTCGCCGACCACGGAGATCCGCAGGGGGAAGTCCCGTTCCAGGACGTAGCGTTCGGCGCGGGCCCGGCGGGCCAGCGATTCGGCGTAGCGCGCCGGGTGGGCGGGCAGTTCGTCGTGGTCGAGCACGGTGATCGTGAACTCGCCCTCGGCGGACACCACTTGCTCGGCCGCGGCGCCGTGCGCGGTGGCGGGGAAGGTGGTGCGCAGCGCCTCGTGCCGCACGACCAGCGCGCGGAGCGCGTCGATCGCCGCGTCCAGGGACGTCCCCTCGGGCACCGGCCACACGTCGTGGATGTTGATGTGCGCCGGGTCGTCCCGCAGGATGCAGCGGATCATGTTGGCCTGCCCCATGGTGACGGGCCCCCGGCGTTCCGCGCCGCCCGCGTACGGGACGGTGATCGTGCTCGTACGGACGCCCGCGTGCCGGTCGGCGGGCCCGAGGGCCTCGGTCGCGGACGCCCGGACCAGCGGCTCCCACGCGTCGACGAGGAGCGCGAACCGCGCCATGTCCGCGCGGGCTTCGTCCAGCAGCCCGTCGCGGCGGGCGGCGAGCGCGTCCGCGACGGCCTCGTAGCGGCCGCCCAGCTTGCGGTAGGAGCGGTCGAGGACGTCGAGCCGTTCGGCGTTCTCCTCGCGGACCGCCTCCACCCGCGCGCTCTCGCGCACGAACCCGGCGACGGCGGACGCGCGGACCAGGCCCTCGGCGTCGAGGAGGTCGTCCGCGGTCGCCGCCATTCGGGCGTACACGGCGTTCAGGTATCCGGTGGACAGCAGGTACTTCGCGAACCGCTCCTGGTAGGCGAGGAATCCGGCATCGCCGCGGCGCTCGTCGGTGTGGTAGTTGACGATGTGCCGGTTGTGCAGGACGCCCGGGAGCCGGGCGTCGTCGACCAGGTGGATGAGGAAGTAGTCGCTGCCGATGGTGTCCGTGGCGGGCGGCAGGGGCACCCGGCCGTAGACCGCGCGGTCGAGCGCGATGTTGCACATGTCCACGCGCATCGGGCTGACGTGGGTGAGCGTGGTGTGGTCGGTGGTGAAGGGGGTGGTCCCGGCGCCGCGGAAGGACTGCGCGATCAGGTTCTTGCGCCAGATGTCCGCCAGCCCGGCCGGTACCGACAGGCCGATGACGTCCTCGTAGACCGCGGGGTCGAGCCGCTGGATGTCGGCCACGTCCACGGACATCTCGCCGACGAAGGAGGCGCCGACCATGGCCACCGCCCGGTCCGCGGCGCCGGGGGTCAGTCGGCTGCGGGACATCAGCCCCGCGACCTCGGCGGCGGGCCGACCCAGGGAGGTCAGTTCGTGGTGCAGGGGGAAGACCGGCTCCCCGTCGAGGTACTGGTAGCGGCTGTCGGAGTCCCGGCGGTGCACCGACGCGCAACCCAGGGCCTCCGCGATCAGGAAGGCCCGGTTGGTGCAGGCGCCGTAGGACACGCCGGACGGCAGCATCAGGTCGAGCACCCGGTCGGCTCCGGCGACGCCGGAGCGGGCGATCACCCGGCGCAGGAAGTCCCGTTGCGCGTCCTCGTCGAGGTGGTGGACGACCACTCCGGGCGCCGAGGGCAGCGCCCGTACGGCCTCGCGGTGCCCGGCGAGCACCGCGGCGTCGGAGGAGTCCAGGATCAGCAGGTGCACCTCGACGCCGAAGTGGCGCGCGCCGTAGGCGGCTTCCGCACCGATCGAGGCGATGGCCTCGGCGCAGGCGCGGTTGGTGGGAAGCGTCAGGCAGACACGGCGCACGAGGACTCCTCGCTCTGCCCGGCGGCCGAGTCGGTGGTCGCGGTCGTGTCCGCGGTCGTGTCCGCGTCCGACCACGAGGTGAGCCCGAGGAGGCGGCTGCCGAGCGGATTCAAGGTGGCCGTGGGGTAGCGCTCGGACTCGTGCCGCACCGGGTCGCCGACCAGGGTGCGGTTCCAGCGCGGGGTGCGCAGGTGGCGCCAGGAGTCGACGCGGGAGCGGCGCAGCCGCTCGTGCTCCTCCAACGCGGGCATCATCGACAGGTACTGGACCGCCCGCGCCCCGTCCTTCGAGGTGTTGCGCGCGACGCCGTGGGCGAGGAGGCCGTTCCAGATCAGCAGGTCGCCGGGGTGCAGCTCGGGCCGCACGACGGGGAACTCGGCGCGGTCCACGTCGGGGCGCAGCGGGTCGCGGTCGGCCGGCTGGGCGATCTTCCATTCCTCGAACTGCCGGAACAGCTCCGGGTCGCACTGGAATCCGCCCAGCTCCGCGCTGGTGTCGTTGAGGGCGATGATGCCCTGTACCCGCTGCGGGGGGACGCCGAGGGTGGTGTCGATGTCCCAGTGCAGCTCGATGTCGAAGCCCCGGTCGGTGGGGTCGATCAGCGCGCGGTCGCGGTTCTTGACGTTGGGCGGGTTGAGGTTGAGCCGGTCCAGGGTGACCCACAGCTCCTCGCAGTCCCAGACGTCGACGAAGGCGTCGTACACCCGCTGGGACTGGCGGCTGTCCCAGAGCAGCTGGTGGTGGTAGGCCTCCACGAAGCCGTAGACGTGCAGCTGCTGGTCCAGCTCGGAACGGAAGGGGCGGTCCTCGTGCCAGGTGTCCGGCCGGTCCGGGTCGAGTCCCTGGAACTCCCAGGTGAAGTCGAGCAGGCGGCGCGCCTGCGCGGCCGGTATCGCCTCACGGACGATGACGTAGCCGTAGGTCTGCCAGTGGGCGAAGTCCGCTTCGGACAGCACCCGCAGTGGTCGCGACTTGGTCAGCTCCCGCAAGGTGGTCTGGGCCAGGTAGGACTCGCCGTCCGCGCTGAAATAGGGGCGGTCCGAGGGCGCTCTGTGCAGCTTGGGGCGGGGACGGCGGGGGCGACTGTCTGGGGCAGGTGTCGTCATGTTGAGCAGGATTGGTTTAGACCATAGCCGCTGTCAAGGGGCGTCTCAATATGCTGATTGCGTCACTTTCGATCCCGAAACGCCCCTGCCGGTGATGATCGCCGGTATGACGACTTTGGTCTAGACAATGCCCGAGTGGCTGGCTTAGGGTCCTGGTGACGCAGCTCCTGTCCCTGACGGAGCGTCAGTCGCCTTCCTCGCTGCGCCGAGGTCAACGGCGGCCGCGTGCACGGCCGTTCGCACCGATGCGGACGCGCCGCCACCATCATTCGTTTCGCCCATCCGGCCAACACCCTTGACGACTGTTCATCCACGCCCAGAGGGAGCGGATTCCATGAGCACACCCGGCATCACCGCCTTGCCGGACGGCGGTCTGAAGAACCCCGGTCCGGGGCTGATCACGCTGGACCCGGTCCACACCGCCCTGCTGCGCGGTCTGGACGAGCTGCTCACCGGGCTGGCCGCACGGCTCGCCGCCCCCGAGGTGATGGGCCCGCCGCTGCTCGCCGCCGAGGGCCTGGCCCGACTCGACTACTTCCGCAACTTCCCCCATCTCGGCGTCTCCGCCGGGCGCTTCGCCCCGGAGGCCTTCGACGGGCTGGCGGCCGGTGAAGCCCCCGGCGAGCTCCCCCTGCGGCCGACCGGCCACCTGTTGCCGTCCGCCACCTGCTACGGCCTGCTGCTCTCCCTGGAAGGCCGGGACGTCGGCGAGGACGGGCTGCGGCTCTCCGCGACCGGCCGTTGCTTCCGCAACGAGACCCACTACGACGGGCTGCGCCGCCTGTGGGGCTTCCACATGCGCGAGGTCCTCTACCTCGGCACGAAGTCGGGGGCGGTGGAACACCTGGAACAGGGCGCCGAGTTCATCCAGGAACTGGCCGCGACCCTCGGGCTGGAGCTGACCCGGGCCGTGGCCGACGACCCGTTCTACGACAAGGGCGGCTCCCGGGCCCGGCTGATGGCGCTGGACCCGGTCAAGCACGAGTTCAGCGCCCCCGACGGCACCGCCATCGCTTCCGTGAACCGGCACCGCAACTTCTTCGGCGAGCGGCTCGACATCCGCGCCGGTTCGCACGGACCGGCGTACAGCGGCTGCGTCGCCTTCGGCGTGGAGCGCTGGGTGCACGCGATGGTCCTCGCCCACGGCACCCCCGAGCGGGCGCTGGACCGACTGCGCGACGCCCGCGCCTGAGCGGCCCCGCCGCCGACCACCCCCGTGACCAGCAAGGAGAACACCCGTCCCATGGAACGCATCACCGCGTGGCTGCACGAGAAGAACCCCGGTCTCCAGGGCGAGATCGAGGCCGACGAGGACCTCATCGAGGCCCGTCTCATCGACTCGATGGACTTCCTGGAGTTCATCGACCTGCTGGAGGAGATCTCCGACAGCACCATCGACCTCCAGCAGGTCACCATCGACGACTTCCGTACGCTCGCCCGCGTCCGGGAGCGCTTCCTGAGCGGCGCCGCACTGGCCGACGCCGCCGCCCCGACCGGCTGACCGACCGCGTGGCCCGGGACGAGCGCACGGCCGTGGCCGTGGTGGCCACCACCGGGGAGGTGTTGGCCCACCCGGAGCTGCACGAGGGCCTGTTGGCGCCGTGGGAACGGCGCCGACTGGCCCCCGTCCGGGTGCCGGCCCGCCGCGACGACGTACTGGCGGCCCGGCTCCTGGTGCGCCTGTGCATCGCCCGGTTCACCGGACTCGCGCCGCGGGCATCGGGCCCGGCGCAGTACTGCCCCGCGTGCGCGCGTGCGGGGCACGGGCGCCCGTACCTGCCCGGCCGCCCCGACGTCGGCGTCAGCCTGAGCCACGCGGACGGGCTGGTCGCCGCCGCCGTCGGCCCGGGCGCGGTCGGCATCGACGTCGAACCCGCGACGCGCCGCCCGGGCCCGTTGTCGGTGTGGGGTCGGCTGCTGCCCGCGGCCGAGCTGCGCCGGGCCGCGGCCCTGCCCGACCCCGGCCCGGAGCTGCTGCGGCTGTGGGTGCGCCGGGAGGCCCTCTTCAAGTCGGGCCGGGAGCGGGCGGACGTACGGCTCCTGGAGTGGACGGACCACCGGCGCGCGGCCGTGGTCACGGTGGCCAGCACCACCCCGGCCACCCCCTTCTCCACCCTCCCCTGACAGGCCCCGCGTCCCTACGCCCCGACGTCCCGCCGGCGGAAGTCGTCCAGCGTCTCGCGCCGGACGAGGAGCCGGGCGGTGCCCCCGTCCACCCCGATGACCGCGGGACGGCCGACGAGGTTGTAGCCGGAGGCCATCGACAGCTGGTACGCGCCCGCCACCGGCACGGCGAGCAGGTCGCCGGGGTGGACGTCCCCCGGCAGCTCCACGTCGGCCGCGAGCACGTCCCCGGCCTCGCAGTGGCGGCCCACCACGGTCGCCGTGCACGGCGGAGCCGTCGCCGTCCGGCCGATCAGCCGGGGCGCGTAGCGCACCCCGTACAGGGCGGGCCGCGGGTTGTCGCTCATGCCCCCGTCGACGGCGACGAAGACCGTGGTGCCCGTGCGCTTGACCGCGAGCACCCGGTAGAGGACCACCCCGGCCGGTCCGACGACGGCCCGCCCCGGCTCGACGGCGAGCCGCGGCACGGCCAGGTGCGCGGCCGCGCAGCCCTCGACGAGCTCCGCGCGCATCCTGCGGGCGAGCGCGGTGAGGTCCAGGGCGGGATCGCCCGGCCGGTAGGCCACGGCGTGCCCGCCGCCCATGTCCAGCTCGGGCAGCACGACCCCGTGCGCGTCCCGGACGCGGGCCATCAGGCCCACCATCCGGCGCATCGCCACCAGGTAGGGCTTCACGGCGGAGATCTGCGAGCCGATGTGGCAGTGCAGACCGGTCAGTTCGAGCCGGGGCTGGCCCAGGATCCGGGCGATCGCGTGCTGCGCGCCCCCGTCGGTGAGGGACAGGCCGAACTTCTGGTCGTCCGTACCGGTACGGATCTTGTCGTGGCCGCCCGCGGAGACGCCCGGCACCACCCGCACCATGACCTTCTGGCGCCCCTCGGGGCCGACGGCCGCCGCGATCCGGGCGATCTCGGACGGGCCGTCGATGACGATCCGCCCCACGCCGAGCCGCAGCGCCGCCTCCAGGTCGCGGGGCGCCTTGGCGTTGCCGTGCAGCACGATCCGCTCGGCCGGGAAACCGGCGGTGACCGCCAGCTCCAGCTCCCCGGCGGAGCACACGTCCAGGCCCAGCCCCTCCTCGGCCACCCAGCGCACCATCGCGCGGGAGAGGAAGGCCTTGGCGGCGTACAGCACGTCGGCGTCGGGGAAGGCGTCCCGGTAGGTGCGGCAGCGCCCGCGCACCTCGCCCTCGTCCAGTACGTACGCCGGGGTGTCGAACCGCTCGGCGATCTCGCCGAGCGGCACCCCGCCGACGGCCAGACCGCCGTGCGGGAGCGGGGTGGTGGAGGCGGGCCAGACGGACAGTTCGTCGGCGCCCGCCGGTATCCCGGGGAGGACGGTGATGGTCATGGAGCCACTCCTCTCAGGCGGTCCGGGCCGTGGTCCCGGGCGCCTGCGGCGCCACCGGCGTCCTGGGCGCCGGATCCGCTCGCCGTTCGCCTGGCGTCGCGTCGGCCGTCGCGTCACCGGCCGTCGCGTCACCGGCCGTCGCGTCACCGGCCGTCGCGACGGCGGTCACCGCGGCCGCCGCCACCGGGGCGGCGGTGAGCGTCGGGTCGAGCGTCAGCAGGGACGCGCCCAGCGGAGCGGTCATCGACCGCAGCGCGCTCTCGGAGAGCCGGATCCAGGGCTGGGACGCGCCGAGCGTGGCGGCCAACCGGTCGGCGCTGGTGAAGCCGACGGCGGTGCGCGCGCCGAGCGGGGTGCGGAACAGCCGCACCACCAGGTGCGTCCCTCCCGGCCGGGCGGGTACGTACAGGGGCCCGGCCGGGACCTGTTCCTCGGGCTCGGGGTCGTCGGCGTACTGGATCACACACATGGGGCCCTCCCGGCCTCGCACGGACGACGGTTCACGTCCGGGCCGCGGGGAGGCGGCCCGGACGAGGCTTCGAAGCTATCCCCGCGGCCGTCCGTCCCGTCCCCCCTCATGACGCGACCCATACGGTGACCGGCCGGGTCCTGACGGGTCGCTGACGGCCCGGGCGGGCCCGCATCAGGGACCCGTAAGGGTTACGGGCCACCGCGTCAGGAAGGCGTCAGCGACCGCCCGCGCCCCCCGCCGGGGCCCTTCCATGGGACGGGTGGACGCAGTGGTGGACGAGGGAGAGGAACCGGGCGTGCGGAGAGTCGTGGTCGGGGCGACGGGAAGCCCGGGGAGCCTGGCGGCCTTGCACCGGGCCGTCGCGGAGGCCCGCGTGCGCGGCGCCGAACTGTGGGTCGTCCTCGCCTGGCAGCCGCCGGGCGGTGACCTCGCCGGCCGCGGACAGGGGACGACGCAGGTCCTGGCGGCCTGCCGGACCGCGGCCGTCGAGCGGCTGCGCGAGGTGCTCGACACCGCCTTCGGCGCCGCGCGGCCGGGGGTCCCCCTGGCCGGCGTCGCGGTCCGGGGGACGCCGGGCGCGGCCCTGGTGGACACCGCGCACGGCCCCGACGACCTGCTCGTGGTGGGCACCGGCTCGCGCGCCCCGCTGCGCCGGCTCCTGCGGCCCTCGGTGTCCCGCTACTGCCTGGCCCACGCCCCCTGCGCGGTCCTCGCGGTGCCGCCCTCCCCGCTCCAGGCGGAGCTGGAATCCGTCCACCGCCGCAACCTGTGGCGCATCCCGCTGGACCCGCGGGAGCTGACCACCTGAGCGGCCGCGCCCGAGGTTGTCCACAGGTTCGGGCGGGCGGAGCCGGGTGTCCGCGGGTGCCGCTAGGCTTCACGGATGGCCCTTCCGGACGCTTCCCCCGAGATCTCCGATGCTCTGCAGGTACTGCACCGCGTCTTCGGATACAACTCTTTCCGCGGTGCGCAACAGGAGATCATCGAGCAGGTCGTCGGCGGCGGTGACGCCCTCGTCCTGATGCCGACCGGCGGCGGCAAGTCGCTCTGCTACCAGATCCCGGCGCTCGTCAGAGAAGGCACGGGCGTGGTGATCTCCCCGCTCATCGCGCTGATGCAGGACCAGGTCAACGCGCTCACCGCGCTCGGGGTGCGAGCCGGATTCCTCAATTCCACCCAGGACTTCGAGGAGCGCCAGGCCGTCGAGCGGGCCTTCCTCGCCGACGAGCTGGACCTGCTCTACCTCGCCCCCGAGCGGCTGCGCACCGAGGGCACGCAGCGGCTGCTGGACCGGGGCAAGGTCTCGCTCTTCGCGATCGACGAGGCGCACTGCGTCGCCCAGTGGGGCCACGACTTCCGGCCCGACTACCTCGCGCTGTCCATGCTGCACGAGCGCTGGCCCAAGGTGCCGCGGATCGCGCTGACCGCGACGGCGACCGAGGCCACGCACGCCGAGATCGTGACGCGGCTCGGCCTGGAGGACGCCCGGCACTTCGTCGCCAGCTTCGACCGGCCGAACATCCAGTACCGCATCGCCCCGAAGAACAACCCGCTCAAGCAGCTGCTGGAGCTGATCCGCAGCGAGCACGCCGGGGACGCCGGGGTTGTGTACTGCCTCTCGCGGGCCTCCGTGGAGAAGACCGCGGCGTTCCTCGTGGAGCAGGGCATCGACGCCGTGGCCTACCACGCCGGGATGGACGCCCGGGCGCGGGCGGCGAACCAGTCGCGCTTCCTGCGGGAGGACGGGATCGTGGTGGTCGCCACCATCGCCTTCGGCATGGGCATCGACAAGCCGGACGTGCGCTTCGTGGCCCACCTCGACCTGCCGAAGTCGGTCGAGGGCTACTACCAGGAGACCGGCCGCGCCGGGCGCGACGGAGAGCCCGCCACGGCATGGCTGGCCTACGGCCTGCAGGACGTGGTCCAGCAGCGCAAGCTCATCGAGGGCTCCGAGGGCGACGACGCCCGGCGCCGCTCCCTGGGCATGCACCTGGACGCCATGCTGGCGCTGTGCGAGACGGTCGAGTGCCGTCGGACGGGGCTACTGGCGTACTTCGGGCAGTCGGGCGAGGCGTGTGGCAACTGCGACACCTGCCTGACGCCCGCCGAGTCCTGGGACGGGACGGTCGCGGCGCAGAAGCTGCTGTCCACGGTGTGGCGACTGGCGAAGGAGCGCCGCCAGAAGTTCGGCGCCGGCCAGATCATCGACATCCTCCAGGGCAAGAAGACGGCCAAGGTCATCCAGTTCGACCACGACGCCCTCTCGGTGTTCGGCATCGGGGCGGACCTGAGCACCGCGGAGTGGCGCGGGGTCGTGCGCCAGCTGCTGGCGGCGCGGCTGCTGTCGGTGGAGGGCGAGTACGGCACGCTCGTGCTGTCCCCGGACAGCGGCGAGGTGCTGGGCGGGCGCCGCACCGTCCCGATGCGCAAGGAGAAGGCGGTCGCCGCCCCGGCCCGCAAGGAGTCCGGGTCCCGCTCCGGCAAGGGCGCGCGCGTACCGGTCGACCTGCCGGCGGCCGCCGAGCCGGTCTTCCTGGCCCTGCGCGGCTGGCGGGCCGCGACGGCGCGCGAGCAGGGCGTACCGGCGTACGTCGTCTTCCACGACGCGACGCTGCGCGAGATCGCGACCCGACTGCCCACCTCCGCAGAGGAGTTGGGCACGATCGGCGGCATCGGCGAGGCGAAGCTGACCAAGTACGCCGAGGGCGTCCTCGACACCCTCGCGCAGTGCGCCGACGCCGCGCCGACCGCCGGGGCCCCCGCCGCCGCCGCTCCGGCCGCCGCGCCGCTGGCCGCCCCGCGGACCGCGCGGTCGGCCTTCGACGCCGACGCACCGCCCGCGGACGAGGACGAGCCGCCGGCCGATCTGGACGAGATGGATCCCTGGGACGACTGGGAGTAGCGGGCGCGTCGAGGTCGCGGGGCGTCGGGCGCGCCGGGGGAAGTCGGAGGAAGTCGGAGGAAGACCGTGGCAGGGCCGCAGGGAGCGGAGCGTCATCTCGCCGGGTACGCGGCGGCGTTGGTGGACGCGTGCGCGACGGGCCGCCGCCTGACCCGCGGCGAGCTGGAGTCGCGCCGGGCCGAGGGGGAGCGCGCGGCGGAGGACGGCATCCCGCTGCGCGCCCTGATACGCGCGCACCTGGCCGCGGCCCAGTCCGTGCGCCCCCTCCCCGCGTCCGGCCCGCTCCTGGCGGCCGTCGAGCAGGCCGTGGACGCCTTCGTCGAGGGCTACGAACGTGCTCAGCACCAGGCGGTGCGCCAACACGAGGCGGCCCGCCGGGAGTTCATCGACGACCTGCTCTACGGCGGCAGCGACCTGGGTCGGTTGGCGGAGCGCGCCGAGCGCTTCGGGCTGCGCCTGTCGCAGTCCCACGCCGTCGCCGTGGCGGCGGGTCCGGAGCCGTACGACGACGGCTACCCGGTGGCCCGCGGCATCGAGTCCGCGGTCCTGGCCCGCTTCCCGGGTCGGCAGATCCTGCTGACCACGAAGGACGGCAGGCTGATCTGCGTGGCGCCGGGGGAGCAGCCGGACGTGCTGGCCCACTTCGCCGAGCGGGCGCACACGGCCACCCACGGCGGCCGGGTCGCGATCGGCCGGACGCACCCCGGCCCCGGCGGGGTCGTCCACTCCTACCAGGAGGCGCTGAACGCGCTCGACATCGCCTTGCGGATGGGTCTGGACGGACCGGTGCTGCACGCGGCGGACCTGCTCGTCTTCCCGGTGCTCGCCCGCGACCGGCAGGCCATGGCCGACCTCGTCGAGAGCGTCCTGGGGCCGCTGCGCGCGGCCCGGGGCGGTGCCCGGCCGCTGCTCGACACCCTGACCGCGTTCTTCGACAGCGGGTGCGTCTCGACGGAGGCGGCCCGTCGCCTCTCGCTCAGCCCGCGGGCGCTCACGTACCGGCTGGAGCGCATCCACACGCTGACCGGGGCCGACCCGGCGGACCCGCTGAACCGTTACACGCTCCAGACCGCGGCGATCGGCGCCCGACTGCTGGCCTGGCCGGATCCCTGGGACGGCTGACCTCCGCCGCCTCCCCTCGCCCCCGAGCGGCTCCCGAGCTTCCGCCGGGGTGCGTTAAAGAAGCGTAAAGATTGCCGAAGGTTGGCAATGTGCTGCGCCCTCTCCGGCTGAGACCATGCCGTTGTCCGGCGCGAACGCACTCCGGGCGGGGAGGTGCTCATGAGCTTGTTTCTTGGTCTCGGCATCACGGGGATCGCCCTGCTGGCCTTCTCCCTCGTCTTCGACGGGGTGCTGGAAGGGGTCTTCGACGGCGCGCTCGGCGGCCTGTTCGACGGCTGGCTCTCGCTCCCGGTGGTCGCGGGCTTCGTATCGATGCTCGGGTTCACGGGGGCGATCGTGCTCGGCGCCACGGGCTTCGGGCCGGGGGTCGCGACCGCCGCCGGCTCCGTCACCGGAGCCGGGGCGGGCTGGGCGGCGTACCGGCTCGGCCGCGCCCTGGTGCGCGGCGGCAGCGGCATCGCCCCGCGCCAGGGCGACCTCGTCGGCTCGACCGGCACCGTGGTCACCGCGATTCCGGCGGCCGGCTACGGCGAGGTCCTGTTGCGGCTGGCCGGGCAGCCGGTCAAGTACGCGGCCACCGCCGAAGGCCCGTTGGGACACGGCACCGAGGTCTGGGTGACGGCGACGCCGTCCTCCTCCTCGGTCAGCGTCCGCGCCGTCGAGCGCTGAAACCGGCACCTCACCTGTACCCACACCACCGGTCTGCCCCCACGGGGGAGGCAGAGGGGATCCACCATGAGTCCAGTCGTCTTCGCGGTCGTGGGAGTCGTCGTACTCCTCGTCCTGCTCGCCCTCGCCGTCGTCACGCGCTACAAGGTCGCCGGCCCCAGCGAGGCGTTCATCATCACGGGCCGCCGCGGCAAGCAGTCCACCGACCCCGAGACCGGCCGGACCTCGACGGACAACACGGGCCAGAAGGTCGTGGTCGGCGGCGGCGTCTTCGTCGTCCCCTTCGTCCAGCAGCGCTACAGCCTGGACCTCTCCAGCCGGCACATCCCGATCGCGGTCCGCGGCGCGGTCACGCTGCGCGGCATCAAGGCCAACCTCGAAGGCGTCGCGATCGTCAAGGTCGGCGGCAACGAGGACGCCATCCGCGCCGCGGCCCAGCGCTTCCTCCAGCAGCAGGACGGCATCGTCGGCTTCACCCAGGAAGTGCTCTCCGGAGCCCTGCGCGCGATCGTGGGCCGGATGTCGGTGGAGGACATCATCCGCGACCGCGCCGCCTTCGCCGGGCAGGTCGCCGAGGAGGCGGAGGCCAGCCTGTCCGGGCAGGGCCTGGTCCTGGACGCCTTCCAGATCCAGGACATCACCACCGAGGGCTCCTACCTGGAGGACCTCGGCCGACCGGAGGCCGCCCGCGCCAAGCAGGAGGCCGACATCGCCGAGGCCAGCTCCCGCCGGGCCGCCGAGCAGGCGCGGCTGAAGGCCGAGGAGGAGATCGCCGTCGCCGAGCGGACGCTGTACCTGCGCCAGGCCGAGATCAAGGCGGAGACCGACGCGGCCGCGGCTCAGGCCAACGCCGCGGGCCCGCTGGCCGAGGCCGACCGGCAGCAGCAGATCCTCGGCGAGCAGGAGAAGGTCGCCGAGCGCCAGGCGGCCCTGACCGACCGCCAGCTCGACACCCAGGTCCGCAAGCCCGCCGACGCCCGCCGCTACGAGGCCGAGCAGGAGGCGGAGGCCAAGCGGGTCGCCCGGGTCAAGCAGGCCGAGGCCGAGCGCCTCGCCGCCATCGCCGCGGCCCAGGGCGAGGCCGAGCGGGCGCGGCTGACCGGTGAGGGCGAGAAGCAGCGCCGCTCCGCCCTCGCCGAGGCGGAGGCCATCGAGGGCGCCAAGCGCGGTGAGGCCGAGCGCGCCCGGCGCGCCGCGATCGCGGAGGCCGTGCGCCTGGAGGGCGACGCGGAGGCCGCGGCCATCGCGGCCAAGGGCGCCGCCGAGGCCGAGGCCATGCAGAAGAAGGCCGACGCCTTCGAGAAGTACGGTGACGCGGCCATGATCCAGATGGTGGTCGAGGCGCTCCCGCAGGTCGTGGCCAAGGCCGCCGAGCCGCTGTCCGCCGTCGACAAGATGACCATCATCTCCACCGACGGCGCGAGCAAGCTCTCCCGCACCGTCGCCGACAACGTCGCCCAGGGCATGGAGCTCCTCGGCTCCACCACCGGAGTCGACCTGACCCAGCTGCTGAAGGGCCTCACCGCCAAGCCGGAGACGGCCCCCGCCCCGGCGTCGTCCAACGGGAAGATCGCCATCACGGACTGAGTCACCGGGGCGCCGTCGTGCGGCGGCGCCCCGCGATGCCGCGGCGCCGCAGTGCCGGCGCCCGGGTGAGCCGCGTCTCACCCGG
>NZ_JBHWLC010000123.1:0-17093 GCF_042730635.1 Streptomyces sp. NPDC059917 | reverse complement strand
GGAAGTTGCGCGGGACCTTGGGCAGGCCCCTCTCGTGCGTGTGCGACCGTCCGGAGCCGGGCGCCTAGCGGAGGTCGAACTCCCCGTCGCGCGCGCCGAGCACGAAGGCGGTCCACTCCGCCTCGGTGTAGCGCAGCACCGTCTCCGGATCCAGCGAGGACCGCATCGCCACCGCCCCCTCGGGCAGGTGCGCGATCTCGACCCGCTCCTCGTGCTCCTCGGTGCCCGGAGCGCTGATCCACTCCACCCCCGAAATGTCCAGGGCGTACAGCGCGTCCTTCTCGTGTGCGTCAGCCATCGGCACGAATTCCTCTCGGCGGTGCGGGTGGTCACTGCGCGGCCACTCCCCGCATCGTACGTGCGCCCGCCCCGCCCGTCAGCGGTACTGGACCACCCGCACCGCCCTGTGCTAACGGTCCGCCAGCCAGCCCGCCTGGATCAGCGGGGTGCCGCGCTTGCGGGAGACGAAGGTGCCGCGCCCCGGGGGCATCGGGCGGGCCCGGACGTTGCCCAGGATGTCGCCCTCGTTGCGGTCGCCGGACAGGATCAGGCCCTGCGCGCCCAACTCCTTGACCCGCTGCATGAACGGCTCGTACGCACCCCGCGACGCACCCGCCGAGGAGCGGGCCACGATGAAGCGGATGCCCACGTCCCGCGCGAACGGCAGGTTCTCCACCAGCTGCGACAGCGGGTTCGAGGCGTTCGTCGACACCAGCTCGTAGTCGTCGATGATCACGAACAGCTCCGGCCCGGTCCACCAGCTCCGGTCGCGCAGCTGCTGCGGAGTGATGTCCGGCCCCGGGGCGCGCTTGCCCATGACCGTCGCGATCGCCTCCATGTGCATCTGCATGGCCGAGGCCATCGGCGCGTACTCCAACAGGTGCGAGGACGGCACCGCCTCCAGCAGGGTGCGCCGGTAGTCACCGACCACGATCCGCGCCTGCTCCGGCGTGTAGCGCTCGCTGATCTGCTTCGCGATCAGCCGCAGCAGCGCCGTCTTGCCCGACTCGCTCTCACCGAAGATCAGGAAGAACGGATCGGTCTCGAAGTCGATGAAGACCGGTTCCAGGTTGGTCTCGTCGATGCCGATCGCGATGCCGTGCTCCGGGTGCTCGAAGCCCTTCGGCAGCCGGTCCGCGGGCAGCTTGCGCGGCAGCAGCCGCACCGCCGGCGCCCCCGGCCCCGACCAGCCCGTGCGCACGGACTCCACGAACGCGGCGGTCGCGTCCGACATCCCGTCCGGACCCGCCTGCCCGTCCACCCGCGGCAGCGCCGACATGAAGTGCAGCTTCTCCGGAACCTGGCCCCGGCCCGGCGCGCCCTGCGGCACGTTCGCCGCGACCTTGCGGTCGAACTCGGAGTCCATGACGTCACCGAGGCGCAGCTCCAGGCGCCCCAGGATCTGGTCCTTGAGCGCCGCGCGCACCTCCATGTACCGGGAGGCGGTCAGCACCACGTGGATGCCGTAGCCCAGCCCGCGCGCCGCGATGTCCGCGACCACCGGCTCCAGGTGCTCGTAGTCGTTCTTGAACTGGCCCCAGCCGTCGATCAACAGGAAGACGTCGCCGAACGCCTCCTCCGCCAGGTCGCCCGAGGCCCGCCGGCGCCGGTAGGTCCCGATCGAATCGATCGCGTGCGCGCGGAAGAACTCCTCGCGCCGGTTCAGCACGCCCGCCACCTCCGCGACCGTGCGCCGCACCCGCTCCGGGTCCAGCCGCGAGGCGATCCCGCCGACGTGCGGCAGGTCCTGCACCGCGGAGAAACCGCCGCCGCCGAAGTCCAGACCGTAGATCTGCACCTCGCGGGGGGTGTGCGTGAGCGCGAAGGAGGACACCAGCGTCCGCATCAGCGTCGACTTGCCCGACTGCGGACCACCGACGATCAGCAGGTGACCGGCGGCTCCCGAGAAGTCCCGGTAGAGCACCTCGCGCCGCTGCTCGAAGGGCTTGTCGATCAGGCCGAGCGGCACGACGAGCCCACCGGGCCGCGTGTACCCCTCCGCGTGCAGTCCGCGCTCCGCCGTGGCGGCCAGCGCGGGCAGCAGCTGGTCCAGCGGCGGCGCCTGGTCGAGCGGCGGCAACCACACCTGGTGCGCCGGCACGCCCTGGCCCTCCAGCCGCGCCACGATCACGTCGAGCACCGTGTCCGCGAGCGCGTCGTCCGCGCGTGCCGCCTGCGCCGCCAGGTACGCCGGGTCCGGCGCCGCGTACACCACCGGCACCGGCGTCGCCGTGAACAGCGCGGGCCGCCGCTCCAGCGGGAACCGGCCCACCGACAGGTCCGGGCCGCCCGAGCGGTAGGTGCCCGAGACGTACGCCGCCTTGAAGCGGGTCATCTCGTCCGTGCCGAACTTCAGGTAGCCCGAACCGGGCACCGACGGCAGGTGGTAGGCGTCCGGCACGCCGATCGCCGTCCGCGACTCCGCCGCCGAGAAGGTCCGCAGACCGATCCGGTAGGAGAGGTAGGTGTCCAGGCCGCGGAGCTTGCCCTCCTCCAACCGCTGCGAGGCCAGCAGCAGGTGCACGCCCAGCGACCGGCCGATCCGGCCGATCTGGATGAACATGTCGATGAAGTCGGGCTTCGCCGTGAGGAGTTCGCTGAACTCGTCGATGACGAGGACCAGCGCGGCCAGCGGCTCCAGCGGCGCGCCCGCCGCCCGCGCCTTCTCGTAGTCGTGCATGTTGGCGTAGTTGCCCGCCGACCGCAGCAGCTCCTGGCGCCGCTGGAGCTCGCCGCGGATCGAGTCGCCCATGCGGTCCACGAGGGTCAGGTCGTCGGCCAGGTTGGTGATGACCGCCGCCACGTGCGGCATCTGCGACATGCCCGTGAAGGTCGCACCGCCCTTGAAGTCCGCGAGCACGAAGTTCAGCGTCTCCGAGGTGTGCGTGACCGCCAGGCCCAGCACCAGCGTGCGCAGCAGCTCCGACTTGCCGGAACCGGTCGCGCCGACGCACAGGCCGTGCGGCCCCATGCCCTCCTGCGCCGCCTCCTTGAGGTCCAGCATCACCGGGGCGCCGCCCTCGCCGACCCCGATCGGCACGCGCAGCCGCTCACCGGCGGAGCGCGGCCGCCAGGTCCGCGCCACGTCGATCGAGCCCGCGTCGCCCAGGTTCAACAGGTCGGTGAAGTCCAGGTTGGCGAGCAGCGGCTCGTCGTCGTCCCCGCCGCCCGTGCGCAGCGGCGCCAGCTGGCGCGCCAACGCCTCGGCCGCAGGCAGCGACAGGACGTCCGGCACGCCCTCGTACGCGATGCCCGCACCCGACTCCAGCCGCAGCCGACCGGGCCGCACCACGACGGACAGCCCGCCGCGCGGCTCGTCCAGCTCGCCCGGGACCACCTCGACGATGGTGATCCCCTGCAACCCCTCGGCCGCCGCGAACACCGAATCCGGCGGCACCATCCCGCCGTCGAGCACCACCACGATGTGCGGCTGGTCCAGCACCGGCTGCACGTCCCGGCTGAACCGCGGCCGCCCGTCCAACCGCGCCGCGAGGAGCTCCTCGATCTCACCCAGGTCGTCGCCGAACAACCGCTTCGTGCCGGCCCCGTCCACCTGACCGGGCACCTGCGTGTGCGGCAGCCACTTCGTCCAGTCCCACACCGGCACCGCACCCGGCGCGGCCACCACGGCCACCATCAGGTCCTCGGGGGAGTGCAGCGTCGCCAGCTGGGCCACCAGCGCCCGCGCCGTGCCCCGCGCCGCCTCCGGCTCGCCGGACACCGTCACGTGGTAGAACGCCCGCACCGACACCGCCACCGGCAGCCCGTCCAGCGAGGAGTGCACCTTGAGGAAGCGCTGCATCGCGCCCGCCGTCAGCGGCTCCAGCTCGTCCACCGGCGCCGTGTCCGGCGCCACCAGCGGCGTCGCCAGCCGCTGCGCGCCCAGGCCCAGCCGGGCCTGACCGAAGTCCTCGTCGCCGACCCGCCGCTCCCACAGCCGCGAGCCCTCGGCCACCACCGACCACAGCTGCTCGGGGGCCGGGTGCAGGTACAGCTGCGCGTCGCGCTGCGCGCGCGCGGTCCGCCGCACCTGGCGCCGCGTCTGCGCGAGGTACTTGAGGTAGTCGCGGCGCACGTCGGCCATTTGCCCCTGCGTACCGCGCCGGTAGCGCATGATCTGCGCGATGACCATGCCCACCGTCGACACCAGCATCAGCACACCCATGATGCGCATGAACGACGGCACGTTCGGCATGAAGAAGAACACGACGGAAGAGCCCATGCCGAGCATCGGCAGGAGCTGCATCGCCATGCCTTCCTGCTGCCCGCGCGGCAGCTCCGGCGGAGGCTCCAGGTGCAGTTCGTCCGAAGGTACTTCGGGCGGCAGCGACCGTGGCGGGCGTTTGACGACGATCTGGCTCACCGGAGCATCAATCCCTCGAAAACGGACGGGACGTCGATACCGGCGCCCCCAAGTCCCGGGTGCGGAGCGGGTGTCCTCCGCGCGGGAGGTGATCCTACTTGCCGACAGTCCGCCTTATGCCCGGTAGGGTGGCCGCGCGCAGCATGCGCATCCGCGAATCCGCAGTGCGGCAGGTGTCGGCGTCGCGCCGGACGAGTCCGCCAACCAGGGGGTCACACAGGTGAGTACGGCCGCAACGACGGGTTTCTGCAGGGTCACCGTCGTGGCCCCGGACAGCCGCATCGACGTCGCCCTCCCCGAGGACATCGCCGTCGCCGACGTCTATCCCGAGCTGCTCCGCCTCACCGGCCAGACCCAGCCCGTCGGCGCCCCCACCGGCTACCACCTGGTGCGCCGCGACGGCACCGTCCTCGACGGCGCCCGCACCCTGGCCGGCCAGCAGGTGCTCGACGGCGAAGTGCTGAGCCTGCGCCCCTTCGCGGAATCGCTGCCGCCCGCCGTCTTCGACGACGTCTCCGACGCCGTCGCCTCGGCCGTGGTCCGCGACCGGCACCGCTGGAGCGACGACATGCTGCGCGGCGCGGGCCTGGCCGGCGCCGTCCTGCTGCTCGTCCTGATCGGCTTCGTCCTCTGGTACGCCGACCCCGTCCGCCACGACATGCACGGCCTGCCCGGCATCATCGCCGGCACCCTCGGCCTGCTGCTCACCGCGGCCGCCGGTCTGCGCGCCCGGGTCTACCGCGACCGCGGCTCCGCCGTCGCCCTCGGCCTCGGCGCCCTCCCGCTCCTGCTGATCGCGGGCTCCGGGATCATCGGGCCCGACCCGGGCCAAGGACCCGGCCGGCTCCAGTTCCTGCTGGGCTGCGTCGTCGTCCTGGTCGCCTCGGTCGCCCTGGCCGCCCTCACCCCCAGCGGCGACGCCCCCTTCGTCGCGGCCACCTTCCTCGGCGCCACCGGCACGATCGCCACCTTCGTCGCGATCCTCACCGAGGCCTCCGCGACCGCGACCGCCTCCGTCTGCGCCCCCACCGCCATCGCCCTGGTCGCCTTCCTCCCCGGCCTCTCCGCGCGCTTCGCCCGGCTGCCCATCGGCTACGCCGCCCCGCAGAGCTCCGTGGAGGATTACGAGACCCCGGACCGCTACGAGGGCGAGCCCTACGGCGACCCCTCCTCGGACCCCTCCGAACAGGGCGCCCCCCTGGACGCCGAGCTGATCGCCGCCCAGGCCCGCCGCGGCCACGAGATGCTGCTCGGCCTGGTCGGCGGCTGCGCCGCGGTCGTCGTCGGCTCCGCCGCCGTGCTCGGCTTCTCCCACGACCTGTGGGGCCAGCTGCTCGCCCTGGGCGCCGGACTGGCCATGCTGCTGCGCGCCCGCCTCTTCCGTTACACCTCGCAGGTGGTGTGCGCCCTGACCGCCGGGCTCGCCGCCATCGCCCTGCTCGTCCTCGGGCTGGCCCTGAACCCGCCGACCGCGCTGCTGGACGACCTGTACAAGTACGGGGAGCACGGCGGCCTGGACATCCGTACGATCTGGCTCTCGGCCGCCGTCGCCGCGGGCGCCGCGCTGCTCGCCATGATCGCGCTGGTCATCCCGAGCAAGGGCCTGTCACCCTTCTGGGGTCGACTCCTCGACCTCACCGAGGCCGCCGTACTGCTCAGCCTGGTCCCGCTCTGCCTGGCCGTCCTCGACGTCTACACCGCGGCCCGCTCGCTCACCAGCTGAGACGGACCGCTCCGGCGGCCTGGTACTGTGGGTGACGGCCGTTTGTGTACGCGCTCCCGGAGCCTTCTCGCGAAGCCTCTGAGAACTGCGCCCAACGGACCCCGCCTCCCGAGTTACGGAAGCTCCCCAGAGAATTCGACCTGGGGCACTCGGTGGCTACGAAGACCTATCACGAGGAGTACGCGTGCCGCTCGACGCCGCTACGAAGAAGCAGATCATGACCGAGTTCGGCACCAAGGAGGGCGACACCGGCTCCCCCGAGGTGCAGGTCGCGATGCTCTCCCGCCGCATCTCGGACCTGACCGAGCACCTGAAGGCCCACAAGCACGACCACCACTCGCGTCGTGGCCTGCTGATCCTGGTCGGCCAGCGCCGCCGCCTGCTGCAGTACCTGGCCAAGAAGGACATCGCGCGCTTCCGCATCCTGGTCGAGCGCCTCGGCATCCGCCGCGGTGCCGCGGGCGCCAAGTAAGAACGCCGTGAAGGGAGCGGTTCCCACGATTAGGGGACCGCTCCCTTTGCTGTACGTGCGGGACGTACCGGACGCTTTGTAGTCTGGTTCGCAGCACAACAGAAGAGGAGGAGCGCCCTCCCTACGCCGCCGGTCCTCGGTAGTGGCACCCGGAAGGCCCGAATGCCGGGCCACGAACCGGATGCTTCGATCGAAGACCGGCCCGCACGCAAGGAGCGCTTCTCCGAAAACCGTCCCCCGCCACACGGGCGGAGGACGGGAGACGACGAAAATGGAGAAAACGCTAGTGGAGAACGAGACCCACTACGCCGAGGCCGTCATTGACAACGGTTCCTTCGGCACCCGCACCATCCGCTTCGAGACGGGCCGTCTGGCCCGCCAGGCCGCCGGCTCCGCCGTTGCCTACCTGGACGACGACACGATGGTGCTGTCCGCCACCACCGCGTCGAAGAAGCCCAAGGACCAGCTCGACTTCTTCCCCCTGACGGTGGACGTCGAGGAGCGGCAGTACGCGGCCGGCAAGATCCCCGGCTCCTTCTTCCGTCGTGAGGGCCGGCCCTCCGAGGACGCGATCCTCACCTGCCGCCTGATCGACCGCCCGCTGCGTCCTTCCTTCAAGAAGGGCCTGCGCAACGAGATCCAGGTCGTCGCCACGATCATGGCGCTCAACCCGGACCACCTGTACGACGTCATCGCGATCAACGCCGCGTCCGCGTCCACCCAGCTGGCCGGTCTGCCCTTCTCCGGCCCGATCGGCGGCGTCCGCGTCGCGCTGATCCGTGGCCAGTGGGTCGCCTTCCCGACGCACACCGAGCTCGAGGACGCCGTCTTCGACATGGTCGTCGCCGGTCGCGTGCTCGACGACGGTGACGTCGCGATCATGATGGTCGAGGCCGAGGCCACCGAGAAGACCATCGCCCTGGTCAAGGGCGGCGCCGAGGCCCCCACCGAAGAGGTCGTCGCCGCCGGTCTGGACGCCGCGAAGCCCTTCATCAAGGTCCTCTGCAAGGCGCAGGCCGACCTCGCGTCGAAGGCCGCCAAGCCCACCGGCGATTTCCCGGTCTTCCTGGACTACCAGGACGACGTCTACGAGGCCCTCGCGGCCGCGGTCAAGGGCGACCTCACCAAGGCGCTGACCATCGCGGGCAAGCAGGACCGCGAGGCCGAGCTGGACCGCATCAAGGAGATCGCCGCCGCGAAGCTCCTCCCGGCCTTCGAAGGCCGCGAGAAGGAGATCTCGGGCGCGTACCGCAGCCTGACCAAGGCCCTGGTCCGCGAGCGCGTCATCAAGGACAAGGTCCGCATCGACGGCCGCGGGCTCACGGACATCCGTACCCTCGCCGCCGAGGTCGAGGCCATCCCGCGCGTGCACGGCTCGGCGCTGTTCGAGCGTGGCGAGACCCAGATCCTGGGCGTCACCACCCTCAACATGCTCCGCATGGAGCAGCAGCTGGACACCCTCTCCCCGGTGACCCGCAAGCGCTACATGCACAACTACAACTTCCCGCCGTACTCGGTCGGCGAGACGGGTCGCGTGGGTTCGCCCAAGCGCCGCGAGATCGGCCACGGCGCGCTCGCCGAGCGCGCGATCGTGCCGGTCCTGCCGACCCGCGAGGAGTTCCCCTACGCGATCCGTCAGGTGTCCGAGGCCCTCGGCTCCAACGGCTCGACCTCCATGGGCTCCGTCTGCGCCTCCACCATGTCGCTGCTGAACGCCGGTGTGCCGCTCAAGGCCCCCGTCGCCGGCATCGCCATGGGTCTGATCTCCCAGGAGATCGACGGCAAGACGCACTACGTCGCCCTCACCGACATCCTCGGTGCGGAGGACGCCTTCGGCGACATGGACTTCAAGGTCGCCGGCACCAAGGAGTTCGTGACCGCCCTCCAGCTGGACACCAAGCTGGACGGCATCCCGGCCTCCGTCCTGGCCGCGGCCCTCACCCAGGCCCGCGACGCCCGCCTCCACATCCTCGACGTGATGATGGAAGCGATCGACACGCCGGACGAGATGTCCCCCAACGCCCCGCGGATCATCACGGTCAAGATCCCCGTGGACAAGATCGGTGAGGTCATCGGCCCCAAGGGCAAGATGATCAACCAGATCCAGGAGGACACCGGCGCCGAGATCACGATCGAGGACGACGGCACCATCTACATCGGCGCCTCCGACGGTCCGGCCGCCGAGGCCGCCCGCGCCACGATCAACCAGATCGCCAACCCGACCATGCCGGAGGTCGGCGAGCGCTACCTGGGTACGGTCGTCAAGACCACCACCTTCGGTGCCTTCGTCTCCCTCATGCCCGGCAAGGACGGCCTCCTGCACATCTCGCAGATCCGCAAGCTCGCCGGTGGCAAGCGCGTGGAGAACGTCGAGGACGTGCTCGCGGTCGGCACCAAGGTCCAGGTCGAGATCGCCGAGATCGACTCCCGTGGCAAGCTGTCGCTGATCCCCGTGATCGACGGCGAAGCGGCCGACGCCGACGCTGACAAGGACGACTCCGACAAGTGATGTCGCGTAGTTCCCGAGTGACGGCCCGCACCTCTTCCGAGGTGCGGGCCGTCGCCCGTACCCAAACCCTGCTCCCCGGCGAGAACGGGATCGGCACGGTCCGCCGCACGACCCTGCCGAACGGACTGCGCATCGTCACCGAGACGCTGCCGTCCGTGCGCTCGGCGACCTTCGGCATCTGGGCCCACGTCGGATCCCGCGACGAGACCCCCACGCTGAACGGCGCCACCCATTACCTGGAGCACCTCCTCTTCAAGGGCACCAAGAAGCGCAGCGCCCTCGACATCTCCTCCTCGATCGACGCGGTCGGCGGAGAGATGAACGCCTTCACGGCGAAGGAGTACACCTGCTACTACGCACGGGTGCTCGACACGGACCTGCCGCTCGCCATCGACACGGTGTGCGACATGCTCACCGGCTCGCTGATCCGCGAGGAGGACGTCGACGCCGAGCGCGGCGTCATCCTCGAAGAGATCGCGATGACCGAGGACGACCCGGGCGACTGCGTGCACGACCTGTTCGCGCACACCATGCTGGGCGACACCCCGCTGGGCCGTCCCGTCCTCGGCACCGTCGACACGATCAACGCGCTGACCGCCGACCGGATCCGCCGCTTCTACAAGAAGCACTACGACCCGACGCACCTGGTCGTGGCCGCCGCGGGCAACGTCGACCACGCCAAGGTCGTCCGCCAGGTCCGCGCCGCCTTCGAGCGCGCCGGCTTCGACGGCACCGGCCAGGAGCCCATCGGCCCGCGCACCGGCACCCGCCGGATCCGCGTCGCCGGGCAGGTCGAGCTGGTCAACCGCAAGACCGAGCAGGCCCACGTGGTCCTCGGGATGCCGGGACTCGCCCGCACCGACGAGCGCCGCTGGGCGCTCGGCGTGCTGAACACCGCCCTCGGCGGCGGGATGTCCTCCCGCCTCTTCCAGGAGGTCCGCGAGAAGCGCGGCCTGGCCTACAGCGTGTACTCGTACACCTCCGGCTTCGCCGACACCGGCCTCTTCGGGGTCTACGCGGGCTGCCGCCCCAGCCAGGTCCACGACGTGCTGCGGATCTGCCGGGACGAGCTGGACAAGGTCGCCACCGAAGGGCTCACCGACGAGGAGATCCGCCGCGCCATCGGGCAGCTCTCCGGCTCCACGGTGCTCGGCCTGGAGGACACCGGCGCCCTCATGAACCGCATCGGCAAGAGCGAGCTGTGCTGGGGCACCCAGATGTCGGTCTCCGACATGTTGGCCCGGATCGCCGAGGTGACCCCGGACGACGTCCGCGCGGTCGCGCACGATGTACTGGCCCAGCGGCCGTCGCTGTCGGTGATCGGCCCGCTGAAGGAGAAGCAGGCCGCGCGCCTCGACGAAGCGGTCGCGTAGCAACGTACGACGTCACGGACGTAAGGAAGCGAAAGACATGAGCAAGCTGCGCGTGGCCGTCCTCGGTGCCAAGGGCCGGATCGGCTCCGAGGCCGTCCGGGCCGTCGAGGCCGCCGAGGACATGGAACTGGTCGCCGCCCTCTCCCGCGGGGACAAGCTGGAGACGCTGGCCGAGGTCGGCGCCGAGGTCGTGGTCGAGCTGACCACCCCCGCCTCCGTCATGGGCAACCTCGACTTCTGCGTGCGCCACGGCATGCACGCGGTCGTCGGCACGACCGGCTGGACCGAGGACCGCCTCGCGCAGCTGAACACCTGGCTCTCCGGTTCGCCGCGGACCGGTGTGCTCATCGCCCCGAACTTCTCCATCGGCGCGGTGCTCACGATGAAGTTCGCGGCCCAGGCCGCGCGCTACTTCGACTCCGTCGAGGTCATCGAGCTGCACCACCCGAACAAGGTCGACGCGCCCTCCGGCACGGCGACCCGCACGGCGCAGCTGATCGCGGCGGCCCGCGCCGAAGCCGGCTGCGCCCCGCAGCCCGACGCCACGGTCACCGCGCTCGACGGCGCCCGCGGCGCCGACGTGGACGGCGTCCGGGTGCACGCGATCCGCCTGGCGGGCCTGCTGGCCCACCAGGAGGTGCTGCTCGGCGGTCAGGGCGAGACCCTGACCCTGCGCCACGACTCCCTGCACCACAGCAGCTTCATGCCGGGCATCCTGCTCGGCGCGCGCCGCGTGACGCAGACCCCGGGCCTCACCTTCGGCCTGGAACACTTCCTCGACCTCGGCTGAGCAGGCAGTAGCACTCCTTATGCGCGCGAAGATCATCTACTTCATCACGGCCGCCGTCCTGGTCTTCTACTTCGTCCTGGCCGGCCGCCAGGGCGTGACCCTGCTGTCCATGGGCACCTGGATCACCGTCCCCCTCGGGCTGTCGGTGCTGGTCCTGCCCGTCGTCGGTGTGTGGTTCCTCTGGAAGAACACGCGGTTCGTCACCCGGGCCAACCAGCTCTCCACCGAGCTGGAGGCCGAGGGCGGGCTGCCCGTGGACGAGTTGGAGCGGGACGAGTACGGCCGGATCCTGCGGGACTCGGCCGACGAGGTCTTCGCGCGCCGCAAGGCCGAGACCGAGCGGGCTCCGGGGGACTGGCGCAACTGGTTCCGCCTCGCGGTGGCCTACCACGACGCCCGCGACACCCCGCGGGCCCGCAAGGCCATGCAGCGGGCGATCGCCCTCCACGACGGAAAGGCCGTACAGGTCTGATACCTGTACGGCCCTCCGCGCGGCGTGTGCGTCCGGTGACGCCCGATCAGCCGACCGGCACGGCCCGGTACTCCTCGGCCCAGGCCTCGACGACGCCCGCGGCACGGTCGAAGGCCTCGGCACGGGCCAGGAAGTCCGCGCTGTGGTCGGTGAGCAGCACCGGGGCCGGGGCCCCGTCGCGCGCGGCCACGGTCAGCGCCTGTCCCTGCACGGTGCGGGGCAGGCCGAGCCAGCGCACCGGCTGCTGGACCGTGCGGACCTCGCCGACCTCGGACCAGGGGATGGAGCGGGTCGAGAAGAAGGACACCCGGCGCAGCCCCGTACGGCTCACCCAGACGCCCGCGCGCAGCATCCGCAGCGCGGTCGCGATGACCGCGAGGGCGGCGGCGGCACAGACGGCGGCGCCGGCCCATGCGCCCGCGAACGCGATGATCATCGTCGCGAGCAGCATGAACGAGGCCAGCAGGAGCAGTACGGCCGCGATGGCCACCCGCCAGGGGCCGGGCCGGTAGGGCCGGCGCCAGCGGTCGGGGTCGTCGTGGGGGAGCGCCGCGTCGGCATCGTCCTCGCCGTCGAGGTGCTCGGCCGTCAGGAAGGGCAGGGGCACGGCTGATCCTCACTCACATGCACATTCGGTAGGGCAGTGCCGGTGAGGCTACCCAGTCCGATCACGGCCGACCACCTCAGGGGGGCCGGACGGGTCGGTACGGCTCAACGCCCTTCGGAGGCCTCGGACTGCTGGGCCTTTTCGGGCGCCTTGTGCGGCTGCAGTGCGGGCATGCCGAAGAGCAACGAGCCGACGAGCCCCGCCACCACGGTCAGTCCGACCAGACTACGGGCGGCGATCTGCCCGAAACCGAGACTCTCGCGTGGCGGCGGGGTGACGTTGCTGCGGAAACGGTCGGCCTCGGCGACGAAGGCAAACGGGACGGGTTCGCGCCGGCGGAACATGGGAGCGACTCTCCTCACGATCGGGCCCTTGGGGCCGGGTGGCGACCCGGGTGGCCACCACTACTCGTAAGGACGTACAACGGGGCCGAACGGTGCCGGATTTCGGCAATTTAGCGGAACTTTATGGCTGGGAGTCAGATGTGGAACGGTCTGTGCGCCGGTCCGGGGACCGGTGCCCGGCGCCGTAGAGTGGTCGCGCCCCAAGCGATGCCCTTTGGAAGGACCCCCGGTGAGCGAGACCGCCGCTTCAGACCTCAAACCCAGCTTCCGCAGTGACGTCACGGTGGAGTTGGTGAAGCACTCCGCCGCGGACTCCGACGTGCTGTGGGCGGCCCGGGTCTCCACGGCCGGGGAGCAGTCCCTCGAAGAGCTCCAGAAGGACCCCGAGCGGTCCAAGGGCCTGATCAACTACCTGATGCGGGACCGCCACGGCAGCCCCTTCGAGCACAACTCGATGACCTTCTTCATCAGCGCCCCGATCTTCGTCTTCCGCGAGTTCATGCGGCACCGCGTGGGCTGGTCCTACAACGAGGAATCGGGCCGCTACAGGGAGCTCCAGCCGGTCTTCTACGTGCCCGACGCCGAGCGCAAGCTGGTCCAGGAGGGCCGCCCGGGCAAGTACGTCTTCGTCGACGGCACGGTGGACCAGCAGGAGCTGACCGGCCGCGTCATGGAGGACTCGTACCGCCAGGCCTACGAGGCGTACCAGGAGATGCTCGCCGCGGGCGTGGCCCGCGAGGTGGCCCGCGCGGTGCTGCCGGTCGGCCTCTTCTCGTCGATGTACGCCACCTGCAACGCGCGCTCGCTCATGCACTTCCTCGGCCTGCGCACCCAGCACGAGCTGGCGGCGGTCCCGTCCTTCCCGCAGCGGGAGATCGAGATGGTCGGCGAGAAGATGGAAGAGCACTGGGCGACCCTGATGCCCCTGACCTACGCGGCCTTCAACACCAACGGCCGTGTGGCTCCGTAACGCCGGAATCCCGTGCGGCGCCCGGCACGTACGCATGTACGGAGACTTGACCGAAGTGTCCGTATTGCGACGTTTCGCAAAGTTCATCTAGGCTGATCAAACGGACCCGGCACTGCTTGAACCCCCGAGCAGGCAGTGCCGGGATCCAACACCACCCGGCCTCCAGGGGTCGGCACCCCCCTGTTGACGTCCCCCGAGGGGACACCGCGAGCGTGGCAGCGAGTAGCGTGTTACCCATGGCTCCGATCTCGACTCCGCAGACCCCCTTCGGGCGGGTCCTCACCGCCATGATCACGCCGTTCACGGCGGATGGCGCACTCGACCTCGACGGCGCGCAGCAGCTCGCCGTCCACCTGGTGGACGCAGGCAACGACGGCCTGATCATCAACGGGACCACCGGTGAGTCCCCGACCACCACCGACGCGGAGAAAAACGACCTCGTACGAGCCGTGCTCGAAGCGGTCGGAGACCGCGCCCACGTGGTCGCCGGCATCGGCACCAACGACACCGCCCACACCCTCGAGCTGGCCCGCGAGGCCGAGCGCACCGGCGCGCACGGCCTGCTCGCGGTCACGCCGTACTACAGCAAGCCGCCGCAGGAGGGCCTCTACCGGCACTTCACGGCGATCGCCGACGCCACCGGGCTGCCGGTCATGCTCTACGACATCCCCGGTCGCAGTGGTGTCCCGATCAACACCGAAACCATCGTGCGCCTCGCCGAGCACCCGCGTATCGTCGCCAACAAGGACGCCAAGGGTGACCTGGGCCGTGCCAGCTGGGCCATCGCGCAGAGCGGCCTGGCCTGGTACTCCGGCGACGACATGCTGAACCTGCCCCTGCTCTCCGTCGGCGCGGCCGGTTTCGTCTCCGTCGTCGGCCACGTGGTCACCCCCGAGCTGCGCTCCATGCTGGAGGCCTACCTCGGCGGCGACGTGCAGAAGGCGACCGAGATCCACCAGAAGCTGCTCCCGGTCTTCACCGGCATGTTCCGCACGCAGGGCGTCATCACCACCAAGGGCGCGCTGAACCTCCAGGGCCTGCCCGCGGGCCCGCTGCGACTGCCGCTGATCGAGCTGACGGCCGAAGAGACGGCCCAGCTCAAGATCGATCTTGCTGCCGGCGGGGTACAGCTCTGACATCGGGCCCGACGCCGGGCACCACAGACTTCACAACTGAATAGGCAGTACCAGAAACACCCACAAGACACACAGCAAGTGCACCTGTGCACGAATGACATGCCCGCCACGTGCCTTCGTAGGTACGTGGCGTGTGTGGTTGAGGAGATACTTTTGAGCCATCCGCACCCTGAACTGGGCCCGCCGCCGAAGCTCGCCAAGGGCGGCCTCCGGGTCACCCCCCTGGGCGGTCTCGGTGAGATCGGCCGGAACATGACCGTCTTCGAGTTCGACGGTCGTCTGCTGATCGTCGACTGCGGCGTCCTCTTCCCCGAAGAGGAGCAGCCGGGCATCGACCTGATCCTTCCGGACTTCTCGTCCATCCGGGACCGTCTCGACGACATCGAGGGCATCGTCCTCACGCACGGCCACGAGGACCACATCGGCGCCGTCCCGTTCCTCCTCCGGGAGAAGCCGGACATCCCGCTGATCGGCTCCAAGCTGACGCTGGCCCTCATCGAGGCGAAGCTCCAGGAGCACCGCATCCGCCCCTACACCCTTGAGGTGAAGGAAGGCGAGCGCGAGAACCTCGGCCCCTTCGACTGCGAATTCATCGCGGTCAACCACTCCATCCCGGACGCCCTGGCCGTGGCCATCCGCACCGGCGCCGGCATGGTCGTGTGCACCGGTGACTTCAAGATGGACCAGCTGCCGCTGGACAACCGCCTCACCGACCTGCACGCCTTCGCGCGACTGAGCGAAGAGGGCATCGACCTCCTCCTCTCGGACTCGACGAACGCCGAGGTCCCCGGCTTCGTGCCGCCGGAGCGGGAGATCTCCAACGTCCTGCGGTCGGTCTTCGCGAGCGCCAACAACCGGATCATCGTGGCGAGCTTCGCCAGCCACGTGCACCGCATCCAGCAGATCCTCGACGCCGCCCACGAGTACGGCCGCCGGGTCGCCTTCGTCGGCCGCTCGATGGTCCGCAACATGGGCATCGCCCGTGACCTGGGCTACCTGCGGGTCCCGGCCGGTCTCGTCGTGGACGTCAAGACGCTCGACGACCTGCCGGCCCACGAGGTCGTCCTGGTCTGCACCGGTTCGCAGGGCGAGCCGATGGCCGCGCTGTCCCGCATGGCCAACCGCGACCACCAGATCCGGATCGTCCCCGGCGACACCGTGATCCTCGCGTCGTCGCTGATCCCGGGCAACGAGAACGCGGTCTACCGCGTGATCAACGGCCTGACCCGCTGGGGCGCCAACGTCGTCCACAAGGGCAACGCCAAGGTGCACGTCTCGGGCCACGCCTCGGCCGGCGAGCTGCTGTACTTCTACAACATCTGCAAGCCGCGGAACCTCATGCCGGTCCACGGCGAATGGCGCCACCTGCGCGCCAACGCCGAGCTGGGCGCCCTGACGGGCGTCCCGAAGGACCGCATCGTCATCGCCGAGGACGGCGTGGTCGTCGACCTCATCGACGGCAAGGCCAAGATCACGGGCAAGGTCCAGGCCGGCTACGTGTACGTCGACGGCCTCTCGGTCGGCGACGTCACCGAGGCCTCCCTCAAGGACCGCCGCATCCTCGGCGACGAGGGCATCATCTCGGTCTACGTCGTGGTCGACAGCACCACGGGCAAGATCGTGAGCGGCCCGAACATCCAGGCCAGGGGCTCCGGCATCGAGGACTCGGCCTTCGCCGCGGTCCTGCCGAAGATCGAGGAGTCCATCGCCCGCGCGGCGGCGGACGGCGTCGCGGAGCCGCACCAGATCCAGCAGCTCATCCGCCGCACCATGGGCAAGTGGGTCTCGGACGGCTACCGCCGCCGCCCGATGATCCTCCCCGTCGTGGTCGAGGTCTGACGCTCTCCGTAGCGACCTCGTAGCGTCCTCACTGGAGCGGGGCAACCGGATTTGCATCCGGGGGCCCCGCTCCAGTACGTTTACGTCTCCCGCCTCGAAGGAACCTGCGAGCACTCACGTGCCCGGGCACACCCACGAGCGCGGGTAAATCAGCCCAGGGAAACCTGATAAGGTCTGAACCTCCCGAAAGGGAAAGGCCCCCAACGGCCACCGAATTCGAATTCAACTCCGGTAAACGGAGCGGGAAAAGAATCTGGTAGAGTTGGAACCGCAGGAAAGGGAAACGCGAAAGCGAAGACCTGGAAAGTGAAAAGCAGGATCCCGCTTCGACCGGGAATCGGACACGAAAGAGTCTGATAGAGTCGGAAACGAAGAACGAAGCCCGGAGGAAAGCCCGCGAGGGTCAGTACAAAGGAAGCGTCCGTTCCTTGAGAACTCAACAGCGTGCCAAAAATCAACGCCAGAAGTTGATACCCCGTCCACTTCGGTGGATGA
>NZ_JBHWLC010000122.1:0-17853 GCF_042730635.1 Streptomyces sp. NPDC059917 | reverse complement strand
GGCTCCGACGGTGCGACACCGTCGGAGCCCGGCTCCCGTGCGCCGCGCGGCGATCCGCCGGCGTCCGTCACGGCCCGTGGGCCCGGTCAGTCGGTCGACTCCTGGGGCGGGGCGTTGCCCGGGCCCGCGGCCGACCGCTCGCCCTCCGGGCGGGCGCCGTCCTCGGAGCCGTCGCGCCGGGGCCGTCCCCGCTCGGGGATCCGGAGGTCGGGGGCGGCCGGACCGGCGGGCGGCAGATCGGGGGTGATCGCGTCGCGCTTCACCGGTACGGGGTCCGGGAGTTCGGGTTCCGACGGGGTACGGCTCATGGCGGTCTCCTCTCAGGGGCAGGGGCAGGGGCAGGGGCGGGGGCGGGGGCGGGGGCGGGGCGGGGCGGGCACCCGTCCGGGAATCAGCGGCGCTGGAGGACGGAGTCGTCGAGCACGCCCGTACCCGGCAGGTGATGGCGAGCGGCCATCAGGGCCGCGTGGACGTCACCTGTACCGGTGGCCACGCACAGGGCGCGCTCGACGTCCCGGATCTCCCTGCGCACCGGGGAGACCCCTTCCGCGGCGTCCAGGACGGACAACGCCCAATAGCGGTCGACGAGCCCGGGGAGCACAGCCGGGTGAGCCATCAACATGCGGAGCTGCCTTTCGCCGACGAATCCCTCTGGTGGCCGCCGCCTGCCCCGAGCGTCGCCGTTGAAACCGGCGGTGGCTACAGGTGGTGCGGTGCTCCGTAGTAGCCGCCGACCTGGCGGTGGTAGTCCGCGTCACCGAGGTGCTTGTCCCTGTCGAACTCGGGGGCGTTCTTGATCTGCTCCTTGGTGCGGTCGACGTAGATCTTCTTGTCGTCCGCGTCGATGCGGATGACCGTGCCCGCGGGCAGCAGGACTTCCTTGCCGAAGATCCAGGGACCCGTGTCGACCACGATGTACGCGGAGCCGACCTCGTCGGAGTGCTTGTCGACCTTGCCGATCGCGCCGTCGGTCGCCTCGACCTTGTAACCCGTCAGGTCCTCACCGGCCAACCGGCCGGACGTCCCGCGGTAACCCCACACATTCTCCGTCATAGGAAAAACTCCTTCGGTCACGGGGAAAACGGCCAGGGGAAACACACTCCCCGGCGCCCTCCCCTTTCCGTGTCGCGCAGATGTCGGAACCGACGTTGCGCTCTGCTGTTCGCCTGCCCCGGTTCTCCCGCCTCACACGGAGGCGATGTGCCGGGCACGAGGCGGCCGTCGATCATCGGAGGTGAGCAGGTTCCGCCTGCTGCATCACGGCGACCGCCCCGGCACCCACGCGAATACCCCCGATATCCGTTTTCACCCGGTACCGCGGAACCAGGGGCCGGACGCGACGACGTGGCGGCGCCCTTTCGGACGGGCGACGAAACCGACCAGCCACAGCGGGCGCAGGCGTGGCCTAGTCTTCGCTGAGCGAAGGGGGTCGCATGTCGCGCTACACAGCCGAAGCCGAGGCGGGAATGAAGGGGATCACGTTTCGTGCCTGGCGCGGAGAGCACTACGTGACCCTGGCCGAGCTGCTGGTTCGCCTCGGCAGCTTCGGCCTGGACCTGACGTGGCGCGTCGAGTTCGACGAGATCGTCGATCCTCGCTGCGTCGAGATGGAGAGAAGGTCGGCCGACTCCGGCATGGACACGTTGACGTTGCTGTCGTTGACGACCCCCTTCCTCCAGCTGATCGACGCCGAGGCGTGTGGGTTCGCCGGGGACGAACTGGTGGTCGTCCTGACCGAGTTCGACAGTTCCTTGTGGGACGTCAGGGCTGCCGACGAGCGCGTCCTCGGCGAACTTCGCCTCCACTACCCGGATGCCGGAGCGTCACGCGACCCATCGGACACGCCCTAGTGCCGTGACCGGAAAGGTTCACCGTGTCGCGGCGCCCGGCACGGCACCTCGCCGCGTTGTCGGCCCACGCAAGTACGTCCAGTACGAGCCGCGGTCCTCCGCCTTGCGATGCACCGCACCGGACACCGCGACCCGGCAAACCTTCCCGGCCACGGCACTAGCCGTGCGGGATCAGGGCCACCGGGCTGTGGGCGTGGTGGGCCACCGCGTGGTCCGTGGGGCCCATGCCATGCAGGGGTCGGTGGTGGCGGCGGCCCACGACCAGGAGGTCGGCCCCGGCGGCCTCCTCCAGCAGGAGCTCGGTCGGATCGCCGGAGCGGGTCACGCAGGTCGTCGCCACCTGGGGGTGCCGAGCGCCGGCCGCGGCCACCGCCGCCTCCAGCGGCTCCGGGTCGGCCGGGGTGCCCCGGACCGCGTACACCGCGCGCAGCGGGAGGGCGTGCCGCGCCGCCCAGGCGTACGCGAAGTCGAGGACGGCGGTGTGGTCGCCCGCCGGGTCGATGCCGACCACGACGCCGCGTCCGTGCGGCGCGCGCTCGGCGGGCTCGCGCACCAGGACGACCGGGACCTCGGCGCGTCCCGCGACGTGCAGCGCGGTCGAGCCGAGCCGCGCCACCACGTGGCGGTCCTCGCCGCTCGCGCCGAGCACGATCAGCCCGGCCTTGGACCGGGCGGCCTCGCGCGGGATCTCGTTGCCGGGGCCGCCCTCGGCGGTGGCCGCCTCGACGGTCAGGCCCGCGTGGGCGGCCCGGATCTCGTCGGTGACGGCGGACAGTACGGTCCTGGCCGCGGACTCGCTCGCGCCGAGCACGGGCTGGAACTCCGGGGAGATCGGCTGGACGGCGGGCCAGGCCTGGCCCACGTGGAGCAGCCGGACCGGCGAGCCGGCCGCCAGTGCCTCGCGGGCGGCCCACCGGGCGGCGGCGAGGCTCCGGGACGAGCCGTCGAATCCGACGAGGACCGGCGGGGCGGGGGCGGGCTGCGGGGACGGGACGGACATCGGTGGCACCCTTCGTTCGATCGCACGGCCCCGCGTGCGCCTCGCACGCGCCCCGGCCGTTTCTCGTGGCTCTTACGACGCTACGCCTTTCACCCCCTTTGTCCCTATAAAGAAGCCCCGCATAAAGAGCCCCCCACGAAGAAGCCCCGCCCCGCCCGCCGGGGGCGGTCCACACGCTTCCGGCGCCGACCGGCACCCGGTTGCTCGGCGGCGCCCGCGGGGTCAGACCTCCGAGGTGGCGAACTTCTCGGCGAGTACCCGCTCGGCCGGGAAACCGAGCTCGACGGCGAGGCGCTCGACGGCGTCGATGAGCCCGGGGGAACCGCACACGTAGACGTCGGGCGTCGTCGACCCGTCGCGCAGCACGGCGTCCAGGTCCGCGCGGAGCACCTCGATCAGCCGCCCGGTGCGCAGCCACGGGCGCGCGTCCGCCCCTTCCTTGACGCAGAAGACCGGCTCCAGCGCGGGCAGGTCGGCGAGCAGGTCGGCGACGGCGGCCGCGGCCGGCAGCTCGTCCGGCGTGCGGCCGCTCAGGTAGAAGCGGATCGGATGCGGTTCGTCGAACTCGGCCATCCGGCGGGCCATCGACAGCATCGGCGCCACTCCCGTGCCGCCGGCGACGAACCAGCGGGGCCTGAGCCCGGTCTCCACCAGGCCGAAGGCGCCCTGCGGGCCGAGCACGTCGAGGGTGTCCCCGGGCCGCACGCGTGCGCGCAGCGGGCCGGAGAACGCGCCGTCGGGACGGGTACGGATCCAGAACTCCAGCTCGCCGTCCCAGTTGGGCGCGTTGGCGTAGGAGTACGCGCGCGGCTCCTGCGTGCCGGGCAGCCGCAGCTGTGCGAACTGGCCGGGCTCGAACTCGGCCCCGCTGCCGTGCTCCTCGTCCTCGTGCAGGCGCACCGAGAGCCGGATCAGGTCCTCGGCGAGGTGTTCCAGCGAGAGGACCTCCGCGGTGCGCTCGGCGATCTTGCCGGTCAGCACGCGGGAGCGTTCGTAGGGGAGGCTGACGGTGAGGGGGCCGCGGGGCCGGGTCCGGCAGAGCAGCGTGCCGCCCGCCCTGATCCGGTCGGCGCCCAGGGCCTGCGGACTCCACTCGTCCGTGTCGTACGCGCCGCTGGTCACGGTCGCGCAGCAGGCTCCGCACGTGCCCTTGCGGCAGAGCGCGGGCAGCAGGTGTCCGGCGTCGGCGGCGGCGTCCAGGACGCTGCGGCCGGGGGCGCAGGCCACGTCGATGACGGCTCCGTCCTGGGTGACGAGGCGCACCTCTTCGGGCCGGGCGTCCTGTGGCGCGGCGGCCGTGAGCGGGCCGGTGTCCGTGGCGGTCACCGGGCGCCGGCCAGGGCGTCGGCGAGGTCCTCCTCGGCGGTGCGGCTGGCCCGCAGCCCGAAGCGTTCGCACAGCAGGTTCCACACCGGCTCGGTGACGAAGGCGGGCAGGGTGGGGCCCGCGAGGACGTTGCGCAGGCCGAGGTGCAGGACGGTCGCGAGGATCGCCAGGGCCTTCTGCTCGAACCAGGCGAGGACGATGGTCAGCGGGAGGGAGTTGACGTCGGTGTCGAGGGCGGTGGCGAGCGTCTGGGCGACGCGGATCGCGGCGTAGGTGTCGTTGCACTGCCCGACGTCGAGGAGGCGGGGCAGTCCTCCGGGGGTGGTGCCGTGGGTGAGCTTGTTGAAGCGGTACTTGTTGCAGCCGAGGGTGAGGATCACCGACTCCTCGGGCGTGGCCCGGGCCAGCTCGGTGTAGTAGTCGCGGCCCGGGGCGGCGCCGTCGCAGCCGCCGATCAGGAACATGTGGCGGATGTCGCCGCTGTGCACGGCGTCGATCACGGTGTCCGAGATGGACAGCAGGGCCTGGCGCCCGAAGCCGATGGTGATCTCCTTGGCGGGCTCCTCGGTCCCGGGGTATCCGCGGCCGGCCTTCGCGGCGCGTATCACGGCCGCGTAGTCGTGGCCGGTGAGGTGGCGCACGCCCGGCCAGCCGACGGGGCCGGTGGTGAAGGTGCGCACCCGGTAGGCGGGCAGCGGTTCGATCAGGCAGTTGGAGGTCATCACGATCGGGCCGGGGAAGTTCGCGAAGTCCTGCTGCTGGTCCTGCCAGGCGCCGCCGATGTTCCCCGCGAGGTGCGGGTACTTCGCGAGCTCCGGGTAGGAGTGGGCGGGCAGCATCTCGCCGTGGGTGTAGACGTTGATGCCGGTGCCCTCGGTCTGGCGGAGCAGCTGCTCCAGCTCGTCGAAGCCGTGGCCGCTGACGAGGATCGCCTTGCCCGCGACGGGGGTGACCTTGACCTTGGTCGGCGCCGGGGTCCCGAAGGTGCTGGTGTTGGCGGTGTCCAGGAGGGCCATGACCTCCAGGTTGACCCGGCCGACCTCCAGGATCCGGGCGAGGATCTCCTCGGCGTCCGTCGGCTCGTCGGCGAGGTGGGACAGGGCCTCGGCCACCCCGAGGTCCACCTCGTCGCTGTGGTGGCCGAGCACCCGGGCGTGGTGGACGTAGGCGCAGACCCCCTTGACGGCGTACAGGACGAAGGCGCGCAGGCCCACGACGTCCTCGCCGACCTCGGGGCGGCCCGCGAGCACGCCGACGTCCGCGGCCTGGGCGACCATGGCGTCGATGTCGGGGGCGGGTACGAGGACGGCCGGACCGGCGAGGCACCGGGGCTCTTCCCCGGCGGCGCGGGCGGCGGCCTCGTAACCGGCCCGGACCCGGTCGCGCACGGCGACGGCGTCCTGGATGAGCCGCACGAACCGGGTGGCGGTGAAGTTGACGTTGGTGAGGGTCGAGAAGAGCGCGTACGCCAGGAAGCCGGCGGCCTCGGGGTCGGCGGCGCCCAGGGCCCGCGCCCTGGTCTCGTACTGGCCGATGCCCTTGCACAGGTGGATCAGCAGGTCCTGGAGGGCTGCGGTGACCTCGTCCTTGCCGCAGCTGCCCTTGGTGGAACAACCCGGAACGGCGCCGGTGCGGTCGGTCTGCTCGCACTGGTAACAGAACACGTGTGCCTCGATCTCTACGGTCTTCGCACCGGGGCGGGGCCGTGCCGACCGGGTCCCGGGGTCGGGCGCGAACGCGCCGACCTCTGGACGGTAGGAGCCGGGTGACGCGATTTCCTTGACTTAGATCAAAACCGGCAATATTCATATACTTCCCGACATGAAGCGGCCCGTGACCCCGACCGACCTGACCCGGATCCCGCTCTTCTCGGAGCTCGATCCGAGGGACCTGGAGCCGGTCGCCGCCGGAGCGCGGACGGTGAGCGCGGAGAAGGGGGAGACCGTCGTGGAGGCGGGCGCCGCCCACCGGTGGTTCTACTGGGTGCGCCAGGGCCAGATCCGCCTGTCGGTCTCCACCGCCTCGGCCGAGGAGAAGGTGGTGATGCTGGTCTCCCCCGGCCAGACCTTCGGGGAAGCGCTCCTCTTCACCGGCCGCCCCTACCCCGTCTCGGCGGTCGCGCTGAGCCGGGCCACGCTCGTCGCCATCCCCCACCAGCCGGTGCTCCGGCTCGCCGAGGAGGTACCGGGCTTCGCGCTGCGGATGGCCGGGGGCCTGGCCCGCCGCCTGCACGAACTGGTCGCGGACGTGGAGTCGTACGCCCTGCACAGCGGCACCGAACGGGTGCTGACCTACCTGGCGGGGCTGGCGCCCGCCGGAGCCGCGGTGCCCGCCCGGCCGGTACGGGTCCGGCTCCCCGCCGACAAGGGCACCATCGCCTCCCGGCTCAGCCTCAAGCCCGAGACCCTCTCCCGGATCCTGCGCAGGCTCGCCGACGAGGGCGTCCTGGTCGTGTCCGGCCGGGACATCACCCTGCTCAAGGAGCCCGACCCCGGCGGCGGGCTGCTCTGAGCGCGGGGGGAGACGGACCCGCGCGTACTGAGACACGGGCGCGCCCCGGTCGATACCTCCCCGACAAACCGCGCCCGTACGGTTCGGACGTACCGCCGCAGTCACGGCCCCGGCTCGCGCCGCCGTGCGGCGCCGCCCGCCCCCACGACGTTGCGAAGGCCGACACGCGCATGCCCGTACCCACCCGTCTCCGCTCCCGCCTCCTCCTGCTCGCGGCCGTCACCGGGCTCGCCCTCGTGACCGCTTGCGGCGGGCCGGACCGGCCCGAGGCCGTCGTCCACCCGGTCAGCCTCTCCCCGGAGGTCGACGCCGGGAGCACCGCCCGCTTCACCTACGACCTGGGTGACACCGCCTACGCCCCGCCCGGCTCGGACGGGCAGCTCACGGAGCTGAAGGCCGCCGTCACCTACCCGCGCGAACTGGGCGGCGGCAAGCACCCCCTGGTGATGGTGCTGCACGGTTGGGCGGACACCTGTCGGGCGGGTGACGCACCGGTGCGGCCGCAGGTGTGGCCGTGCGGCGCGAACGCCCGGCCGGTCGACAACTACCTGGGGTACTCCTACCTGGCGGACGCCCTCGCCGAGAAGGGGTACGTCGTGGTGTCGGTGTCCGCCAACGGGATCCAGGCCCACGAGAAGAAGCAGGGGAACCTGGCGCGGGCGGGGCTGCTCGACGAGCACCTGCGGATGTGGCAGCAGCTGTCCGAGGGGAAGGGGCCCCTGCGCTCGCTGTCCCGCTTCAAGGATCGGGTGGACCTGGACCGGGTCGGCACGCTGGGGCACTCCCGCGGTGGTGGCGGGGTGCTCACGGAGGTCCTGGACGGCCACGAGCGGCCGCCGGGCGTGAACGTCCGGGCCACCATGGCCTTCGCCCCCGCCATGAACGGGATCGACGCGGCGAAGGAGCGCATCAGCCGCGTCCCGGTCACCGTGGTCGCCGGATCCTGCGACGCCATGTGGGACGACAGCGCGGTCCCCCTGTCGTTGGCGGCCGGCGGTCCGCACGCCGCGCGGATCGAGCTCGAGGGGGGCAACCACAACTACTTCAACACGGTGTGGACCCCCGGCAGCGGCCCGGCCTTCGCCGCGGACGACGTCGCCCTGGACCACCGCGACTTGCCGGGCGGCCGGTGCCGGAGCACCAACGGCACGGGCGACCCCGTTCGGCTGGGGCCCGCCGAACAGCGCCGGGCCGCGATCGACGCGGCGACCGCGTTCTTCGGCACGTACCTGAAGTAGCGGGTGGCTCAGCCGGTGGTGCGCAGGGTGACGTGGGGCGCCAGGGCGGCCAGGAAGTCGGCGGCGTCGAAGACCTGACCGGCGGAGGCGACGCCCGTGGTGCGGACCCGGCCGGTGAGCACCCGGTCGAGCGCCTCGACGACGAGGGGCGCGGTGACCGCGTAGATGTCCCGGCCCTCGGCGACGACGCGGCGCTCCACGCCGTTCGCGCGGACGACGGCGTCGACGAGGAAGGTCTGGTCGGAACGGCCGAGCGCGTCGGTGGCGGCGGGGGCCGGGGTGTCGGGCGAGGCGATGTCCCGGGCGGCCTCGGCCAGCATGTGGGTGTGCACGTCGCGGATGGCGAGGTGGTCGGTGACGGTGACGACGTCGGCCATCGTGAACTCGGTGATGACGGGACGGGGGCCCAGCGGGGCGGGGAAGGGCCACTCCACGGTGGGCGCGGTGTCCGTGCGGTACTGCCAGGCGCCGTCGGCGTAGCGCAGCCGACGGTCGCCCCGGCGCTCGCGCGAGACGCTGCCGGACAGGCGCGTTCCGGCGGTGGGGTGCCAGTGGCTGAGGCCGTAGGCGATGTGCGCCTCGTCGGCCCGCGTCCAGTCGCCCATGGCGGCGGTGACGAGCAGGTCGCCGAGGCCGCCGAAGAAGGCCATGGCGGGGACGACGACCGCCCCGGCCGCGCGGGCGCGGTGGGCGTAGTGGGCGAAGGTGTCGAGGTTGGCCTCCAGCTCGGCGGCCACGTCCAGGTACGGGATGCCCGCCCGCAGCGCCGCCTCGATGACGGGGCCCGTGGTCGACGCGAAGGGACCGGCGCAGTTGATGACCGCTGCGGACCCGCTCAGGGCGAGGTCCAGCGCGGCGGGGTCGTCGACCGTGGCGGGGCTGGTCCGCAGCCCGGTCTCGGCGGCCAGCGCGTCGAGCTTGTCGCGGTCGCGGCCGGAGAGGACCGGAACGTATCCGCGGGCGACGAGCTCCGCGACCACGAAGCGACCGGTGTGGCCGTAGGCGCCGTAGACCGTGACGGTGCGGCCCGCGATGGCGCTGCCGGTCGTGGCGATGCTCGTGTCGGTGCCGTTCATGAGAGTGCTCCCCCGTTTGTCGGATGCCGTGCCGGATGCTCGCGTTCGAGAACCGGTGCGGCGTGTTGTGATCATCCTGACCCGGTTCGGTGGGGGCCGGTGAGTGGCGGAAACGACATGCCCCGTACAGTTTCGGACGTGCACCACGTCGCGATGGCCGTCACGGACGGCATGCTCCCCTTCGAACTGTCCCTGGCCTGCGAGGTCTTCGGGTCGGACCTGACGCATCTGGTCGATCCGTGGTACCGGTTCACGCTCTGCGGGCCGGGCCCGGTGACGATCGGCCGGTTCCGGCTGGAGCCCGATGCCGGGCTGGAGGCGCTGGCGGCGGCCGACACCGTGATCGTGCCGGGCTGGGCCGACCTCGACCGGGATCCGCCGGCCGCGCTCGTGGACGCCGTCCGCACCGCGCACGCGGCCGGAGCCCGCGTGGCCTCCCTGTGCACGGGTGCGTTCGTGCTGGCGGCGGCGGGGTTGTTGGACGGGTGGCGGGCCACCACGCACTGGGCGCACACGAGCGAGTTGGCACGGCGCCATCCCCGGGTCACGGTGGACCCCGACGTGCTCTACGTCGACAACGGCAGCGTGCTGACCTCGGCGGGGAAGGCCGCCGCGATGGACCTGTGCCTGCACCTGGTGCGCCTGGACCACGGAACCAGGGTCGCGAACGTCGTCGCGCGGCGTCTGGTGGTGCCGCCGCACCGCGAGGGCGGGCAGGCCCAGTTCGTCACCACGCCCGTGCCCGAGCCGGGCAACCATCCGTTGGCCGAGCTGCTGCCGTGGATCCTCCAGCGCCTCGACGAACCGCTGACCGTGGAGCACCTCGCGCAGCGGGCCGGTATGAGCTCGCGCCACCTGGCCCGGCACTTCAAGGCCGTCACCGGGACCACGCCGCTCCAGTGGCTGCTGGCGCAACGGATCCGGCACGCGCAGGAGTTGCTGGAGGGTACGGACGCCACCGTGGACACGATCGCCGCGGCCACCGGCATGGGCACCGCGACCACCCTGCGCCGGCACTTCAGCCGCACGGTCGGAGTGCCGCCGGACACCTACCGGCGCACCTTCCGCCGCTACGAAGCCCCCTGACGGCTCTGACGGCTCTGACGGCCCTGACGGCCCGGGCTCGCGGGCGGGGGTGCAGACTGCGGGCATGGAACAGCACGGCGAGCACCACATGTACGACCTGGTCGGCGCGCTCGTTCGGGCCGGGAGCAGCTTCAAGCCCCGGCCCGGCGGTTGGAGCAGCGAGCCGTTCTGGCCGACGAAGGCCGATCAGGTGTGCCACCTGGAGTCGCCGATCGACTTCGCGGTGGCCCGGGCCGTACCGGGGCAACCGGAGGAGCTCGAGTTCGACGAGGACTCCGACACGATCTCCTGCCGGGCGTGCTGGATGACGATCACGGGTGCGGACCATCGCCCCGAGTGGGAGCGGGTCCGCCCGCGCTGAGGGCCCGGCCGGGGTCTCACACCCGCGTACCGTGCTCGGGGTCCGGCGGGAGGACGTCCTCCTCGCGGAGCATCGTGATCAGGTGGATGCCGTCGTCGTCCGGCTCGGGGGCGCGGGCGCCGTGGTCCGGGACCGGGGCACCGGCCAGGTCGCCGTCCGACTTCTCGATCAGGAAGCGCTCGCGGTAGGCGTCCCGTGCCGAGACGGCGACGCGATCGATGAGCAGGTAGCTGAGGCCCGCGCCGACGGCCATGCCGGCGACCGGCACGAACTGCCCGAGCTTCTTCTTCGGGAGCTGCTGCGCGAACTTCGCCGCGAAGCGCTGGGCGATCCTGGTGAGGACCTTCTCGTTCAGCTTCGCCCACGGAGCGTTGCGCACGAGCAGCTGGGTGAGCTGGGAGAGTTCGGCGTACGCGGCCGCCTTCGCCGACGTGCTCGTGGACATGCCGAGGGCGATCACGGACATCACGAAGACCTCTTCTTCGGGGTCGTTCGGGTCGTAGCCGTAGTAGAGGGCCGTCGAGGCGACCACCCGCGTGGCGAGGGCCAGCATCATCGCGGTGTCCGCGGCCATCGCACCGGCCACGGTGCCGATTCCGGGTGCGGCGCCCGCGCCCGCGCCCGCGATCGTCCCCGCACCGGCGAGCACCTCGCCGCCCGTCACCGCCGCGGCCGATCCCAGGCCCGTCGCCGCTGCCGAGAGCGCGTGGCCGTACCGCACCGCGTTGTGCCGCGCGACCTCGTCCACGACCTCCAGGTCGAGTTCGCGTATCCCGCCCAGCCCGGCGGTGTCGTGTCCGGCCCGCCGGTACTGCTCGACCACGCGCTTCTTGCTCACGGTCCGGCTCGCGGTACCGCTCACGGCCTTGCCGAGGCCCCTCGCCGCCCCGCCGTAGGCGGCGACCACCTTGTCGGCGCCCGGGGCGTTGCGCGCCTTCTGGCCGAGCGCGGCCAGCCGTTCGCGGGCCGACTGCGGAAGGATCTTCCTCGCCTGCTTGTCGAGGGAGGCCGCCTTGCGCTGCTGGAGCCGGTCCCACTCCCGTTGTTCGTAAGCGGAGAGAGTCATGTGGTCGCCTCGGTATCGAAGTGCTCGGAAGCAGTTCCGCGCGGTCGCGGCCACGGGTCGGCGCCGCTGGACGGGGAACTCCTGGCAGGACCCTACGTGTTCGAGGCGGTGGGCGGCGCCGTGGCGGCCGAGATCCGCGCCGATGCCGTCCCGGGCACTGCTACCCCTGTGCCTGCCGACCGGCGGGCGGGCTCGTTCCGAAGGCCGGGACGGCCACGGATTGCGGCCCGCAGCGCACCGGGAAACCGGGCTCCTCGGGCCGCGGGCCGACCGGGCTGTTCTCGTGCACGCTGACGACCACCCTGTCCGGCGGGATGTCCCCGCGGGTCTTGGCGTGCGCCAGGGTGCAGACCAGCTGGCTCAGCGCGATGTTGTCCAGCTCCCCGGTCGAGACCGACAGGGGCACGTAGAGGTCGATCCCGCCGTCCGTGGCGAAGGCGCTCGGCTGGCGCGGCAACAGGGGGACGCGGTTGCTCAGGCCCCGGGCGCGCTCCCCCTCCGTCGGCCCCTCCAGGAGGAGGTTGAGGGCCTGCTGCGGGGTGGCGGGCCCGTTGGTGGGACGCGAGGTCTGGCGGATCCCGTACGGACTGGCGAAGTACAGCTGCACGCTCCGGGTCCCGCCCGGCCGCTGCGGGACACCGGTGGCGGGGCCGCCCGCGCGGACCGGGCCGGTGGAGCTGATGCCGCAACCGGAGAGGGCGGCCGACCCGGCCACCAGCAGCGCGCCCGCGACCACCGCCGCACCCGCGCGGGCCCGGACGGTACGGCGCGTCACGACGGCTCCTCGGGCTCGGGGCGGCCGGGGTCAGCGGCGGCCGTGCGGGGGTCGGGCGCGGTACCGGCCAGCGGGAGGGTCAGGGTGAACACCGCGCCCGCCGTCGGCCCGGGGGCGTTGGCCGCGGTGAGGGCGCCGCCGTGCAGGCGGACGTTCTCCGCGGCGATGGCCAGTCCCAGGCCGCTGCCCTCGGAGCGCGCCCGGGCCGAGTCCGCCTTGAAGAAGCGGTCGAAGACGTGCGGCAGGGCCGCCCGATCGATGCCGGGGCCCGCGTCCGTGACGGTCAGGACCGCGGTGGCGTGCCGCCCGCAGGTCCGGCCGCGCACGGTCACCGGTGGGCGGCCGTGGTGCAGGGCGTTGCCGACGAGGTTGGCGAGGACCACGTCGATCCGGCGGGTGTCGATCCGGACGGGCAGCGGCCCGGGCAGGTCGAGGACGATCCGTGGATCGCCCTGCCAGCCGCGCAGCCGCAGGGTGGTGGCCAGTGCGGTGCGCAAGTCGCTCTCCTCGGCGTGCAGTTCGGCGCGGCCCGCATCGAAGCGGGCCACCTCCATCAGGTCCTCGACGGTACGGGCCAGCCGCCGGGTCCCGGAGGCGACGAGGGCGGCCGCGTCGGCCGAGTCCGGTGGCAGCGCGCCCGAGGCCGCGTCCTCGTCGAGGACGTCGGTGACGGCGGTCATCGCGGCGAGCGGGGTGCGCAGTTCGTGGGCGACGTCTGCGGCGAACCTGCGGGCGTTCTCCTCCAGGCGCCGCAGTTCCGCATCGTCGCGCTGGAGTTTGGCGGCCATGGTGTTGAAGGTGGCGGTGAGCGCGGCCAGTTCGTCGTTGCCGGTGACGTCGAGCCGGGTGTCGAGGTGTCCCCGCGCCACCTGCTGGGCGCCGCGCCGCAGGCGGCGTACGGGCAGCAGGACCCGGCGGGCGGCCAGCAGGGCCGGTACGAGCGCCAGGGCGAGGGCGGGGACGATGCCCACCTCGGCGGCCGTGACCAGCGCCGAGATGTCGGACGCCTCCTTGTCGAGCGGGAACACGGCGAAGACCCTGAGCCCCGTGGGCGTCGGGTCCCGGCCCTCCTCGGTGGCCGCCAGCGGGACGGCGACCGCGAGCCAGGGCCTGCCGTCGTGCGCGAAGCGCTGGTAGGCGGAGCCGGTACCCGCGCGCACGGCGTCCACGAGGGCGGGCGGCACCCCGGGCGCGACCGGCGGCCGCGCCGCGGGGCTGCTCCCGGGCGCCCGGGTCCCGTCGGGAGCGGGGGTCGGGAGGTGGCCCTGGGCGGACACCGGGGCGGCGTCCCCCAGCACGGCGCTGGTGGTCCAGCCGCGCGATCCGCCCGCCAGGTCGAGTTGGAGGGTGAGGGTGCGCAGGTCCGCGGCGCTCGGCGGCATCGACAGGTCGGGGGCGAGGGAGGTCAGCTGGGTCCGCAGGTCCCGTACGGCCGCGCTCTGGGTCCGCTCCAGCGTGGTGGCCCGGGCTTCCTGGAAGGTGAGGACGGCGGTGAGCAGCGAACCGAAGGCGGTGGCGAGCAGGAAGGCCACCACCAGCCGGGCGCGCAGTCCGGTGGCCCACGCCGTCCGCCGACGGCGGCTCACCGGGGCCGCGCCGACGGGATCCGGCTGCCGCTTCGGGCCGCCGTGCCCCCCGCGGCGGCAGCCGTGCACGCGGCGCCGCGGGTCACAGCGGCCCGAAGCGGTAGCCGAACCCTCGGACGGTCTGGATCATGACCGGTCGGCGCGGGTCGTCCTCGATCCGGCCGCGCAGCCGCAGCACGCAGGCGTCCACGAGGCGCACGTCGCCGTGGAAGGTGTACTCCCAGACCCGTTCCAGGAGTTCCTGGCGGGTGTAGACCCGGCCGGGGTGGTCGGTGAGGAAGAACAGGAGCTTCAGCTCGGCCGGGGCGAGGGAGATCTCGCCGCCGTTCTTGAACACCATCAGGGCGGCCCGGTCGATGGTGAGCGGCCCGTGCTCCTGCGGCCCTTCGGGTCGGGTCGGGCTCGCCCCGGCCTCCGGGTCCGCGGGGGCGACCCGGCGCAGCACGGCGCGCATGCGGGCCTCCAGCAATTCGCCGCTGGCGGGTTTGACGAGGTAGTCGTCGGCGCCCGCCTCCAGGCCGATGATCATGTCCATCTCCTCCCCCCGCGCGGAGAGGATGACGATCGGCACCTGCGAGAGCGCCCGGATCCGGCGGCACACCTCCAGCCCGCTGATGCCGGGCAGCATGAGGTCGAGCAGCACCAGGTCGGGACCGAAGTCCTCCAGCGCGAACAGTCCGTCCTCGCCGGTGGCGGTGCACTCGGCCTCGTGCCCGCGGCGACGCAGCGCGAGCATGACGCCCCTACGGATCGCCGGGTCGTCCTCGATGAGCAAAACGCGAGCCATGGATCCTTCCGGGCATTTGGGGAACTGCGGCCATTCTCGCTGATCCCGGGCGAGGAAAACATGACGGCACCATGATGACGGGTCGACCCGTGGTCCGTGACGGGACGATGACGAGCCCCGAAATCGGCTCCGGCGGCTGTTTGGCTGATCCGTATGAACCCCACCGAACACCTCGTTCCCGCCCCTCGTACGGCCCGTTCGGGCCCGCGCCGGGCGACCGCGCTCTGCGCCGCGGCCCTCCTCGGCGCCCTCGCCCTCACCGCGTGCGGCAACGGATCCGGGAGCACGACCGACGCCGCCACCGGGGCGGACGCCGCGCAGCAGGACGGGTCCGCGTCGGCCCCCGCGACCGGCACCGGCACCGGCACGCAGAAGAAGCCCGCGAAGCTCCTCTGGATGGGCGACTCCATCGCCGTCGGCGAGGCCCTGCCCGTGACGGCCGCCCTGAAGTCCTCCGGCATCGCCGTCACCTCCATGGCCTCGGACGGCGGAGGCGGCGTCCTCGGCCCGAGCGAACTCAGCGCGTCCACCTGGAAGACCCTCGCCGACCAACTGAAGTCCCAGCGCCCCGACACCGTCGCCTACCAGATCACCACCTACGACTGGGGCAGCCCGCAGGAGCAGCGCCAGGGCTACGAGAAGCTGATCACCACCGTCAAGGCCGCCGGAGCGCACCTGGTGCTGGTCACCGCTCCGCCCTTCGACACCTCCGGCTTCTACGCCGACCACAAGGCCGACATCGCGTCCGCCCCGGCGGCGGCGAAGGCCGCGGCGGCCGCCCACCCCGCCGACGCGTCCTTCCTCGACGCCTCCGCCCTCTGGGGCGCCGATGCCACCGCGCCGCAGGCGCAGCGCTCCGCCGACAGGACCCACTCCTGTCAGCAGGGGACCGCGAAGTTCGCGCAGTGGTTCAGCACGGAGCTGGGGAAGCTGACCGGCTTCTCCCCCGCCGACCCCAAGGGCTGGGCCAACGGCGAGTGGACGAAGTCCGACGTGTTCTCGAAGCTGAACTGCTCCTGACGTGCCGCCCACGCAGTCGGCCCGGGCCCAGGCACCGGCCCGGGCATCGGCCCCGGCCCGCCCGCACCGCCGATCGGCCGGGCCGCGGCCGCACGACGCCGCCCGGCGTGCCCACCTCCCGCCCCTGGACGGTCTGCGCGGCCTGGCGGTCCTCGGGGTGCTCCTCTTCCACCTCGGCGACCTCCCCGGCGGGTTCCTCGGCGTCGACCTGTTCTTCGTCCTGTCCGGGTTCCTGATCACCGGGCTGCTGCTGCGCGAGGCCGCGGCGAACGACGGACGGATCTCGCTCGCCGCCTTCTGGGGCCGCCGGGCCCGCCGGCTGCTGCCCGCCCTGGCGGCGGCCCTGGCGGGGACCCTCGTCCTGACCGTCCTGCTGGGCAGTCCCGCCATGATCCGGTTCGCCCGGCAGGACGCCCCGTGGGTCGTGGCGAACCTCGCGAACTGGCACTTCGTCGCCGAACAGGTCGGCTACTTCCAGGCGACCCCGACCCGGGTGTTCACGCACCTGTGGAGCATCGCCGTGGAGGAGCAGTTCTACCTCCTGTGGCCGCCGTTGACGCTGCTCCTCCTGCGGGCGGGCCGCGGCGCGGGCGGCGCCCGGGCCCTCGGCCCCCGGGCGTTGGCCGCCGTCGCCGCCCTCGGCGCGGTGGCCTCGGCGGCCCTGATGGCCCTGCTGCTCAACCCCGCGGACACCACCCGGGTCTACGAGGGCACCGACACCCGTGCCTTCGCACTGCTGCTCGGCGCGCTCGCGGCCACCCCTGTCGTGCGCGACCGGGTGGCCCGGCTGTCCGAGCGGGCCGCGGGGCGGCTCGCGCTGGTCCCGGCGGTCCTGCTCGCGGCCGCTTGGGCCCTGGTGCCGGGCACCGGGCAGGTCTTCCTCTTCCAGGGCGGGCTGCTGCTCCACTCGGCCGCCGCCGCCGCGCTGATCGGCCTGCTCGCGCGCGCCCCGGGGACCCCTGTGGGCCGCGTGCTGGGCCTGCACCCGCTGACCGCGCTGGGCGGGCTCTCGTACGGGCTCTACCTGTGGCACTGGCCGCTGATCCTGCTGCTGGACCAGGCGGGTGCGCTGCCCGGTTGGTCCCGGACGCCCTGTCTGGTCGCCCTGTCCATCGCGGTGGCGGCGCTCTCGAAGACCTTGCTGGAGGACCCGGTCCGCTACCGCGCCCGCTGGGCGCACGGCCGCGCCGGAGCCCTCGCCGTGGTGGCCACCCTGGCCGCGCTGACCGCCCTGTGGCTGGCGCTCCCCCTCCTGTCCCCCGCCGCCTCGGACACGCCTGCGGGCCCGACCGTGGACATCACCCAGCTCGGCGCCCGGGCGGGGGGTTAGGACCGGAAGGGTTCACCGTCACGGACCGGTCACAAGGGCCCCACCCCGGGGCCGTCCCGGCGAACATGGCGCAATGCGTACACAGCACACCATCGCCCTGCTCGCGGCGGCCGCCGCCCTCACCCTCACGGCCTGCGGTCCGCATGCCGGGTCGGGCTCGGACAAGCCCGGCGCGAGCACGGCGCCCTCCGCGCCGCCCGCGTCCGCGCGCCACACACCGGCGCCGAAGGCCTCGGCCGCGCTGCCCCTCCTCGTCGGCAAGGGACTCCAAACGGCCCAGGACGAGGCCCAGGCCGCCGGGTTCTCGCGCTTGAAGTCCCACGACGCGCTCGGACGCGACCGGCTCCAGGCCCTCGATCGGAACTGGAAGGTGTGCTCGCAGACCCCCGCCGCCGGTGCGGGGGTCGACACGGGCACGACCGTCGACCTCGGCGCGGTCAAGCTCGAAGAGACCTGCCCCGCCACCGACTCCCCGGCTCCGAAGCCCGCCGGGGACACCATGCCGGACTTCGTCGGCAAGGGCATGAAGGCCGTGCGCGCCGCCCTGCCCGCGAACGCGAGCATCACCGTGAAGGACGCGGTGCAGAGCCGCATGGTCCTCCAGGAGTCGAACTGGAAGGTGTGCACCCAGGATCCGAAGGCGGGAGCCGCCCTGACCGGGCAGCCCGTCGCCTTCACCGTGGCCAAGACCGACGAGACCTGCCCCTGAGAACGGCGCCGGCGGGTCAGGCGGTGAGGGCGCGGGACCTCGAGCAGGTGCACCGGGCGTCGCCCCCGAACAGCGGCGGGGGGGGGCCCACCCACGGGGGGGCCCCCCCCCCCGCCCGGGGGGGGCACCCCG
>NZ_JBHWLC010000121.1:0-18000 GCF_042730635.1 Streptomyces sp. NPDC059917 | reverse complement strand
CCCCGCGACCGACACCTCACCCACAACAGCAGACGTCTCGTTCCACTCCACCAGAACCCGACGACGCTCCACCTCCTCCAGCACGTCAACCGAGCCGAGGGGCTGGTCCGCAGCGCCGTCGAGGGCGTTCTCCAGCGCCGTGACCAGGTTGTCCGTGGCCGTGGCGACCAGGGCCGCGACGGCCTCCGCGTCCACCGAGGCGACGGCGTCGACCGCCAGGCCGATCTCCGTGCCGTCGTCGTCGACCGACACCGAGAGCGGGTAGTTGGTCCGCTCGCGGGAGAAGACCGTACGGATCCCCTCGAGCGCGGAACCGGCGCCCTCGGCTTCGCCGGGACCGGAGTTGTGCCGGTAGTTGAAGAGCGAGGAGAAGAGAGGGGTGTCCCCCTGGACGCCGCTGGCCTGTTGGGCCAGGGCGAGCGGGGCGTGTTCGTGCTCCAGCAGACCGGCGAGCTGACCGCGCATCGCGGACACCGCAGCCAGCGCGCCCAGTTCGTCCATCCGCACCCGGACGGGCAGCGTGTTGATGAAGGGACCCGCCACCCGGTCCGAGCCCGCACCGGCGTTCATCCGGCCGAACAGGACGGTGCCGAAGACCACGTCCTCGCGGCCGCTGACCGCGGACAGCACCCGCGCCCACGCCACGTGCATCACCGTCGCCGGGCTGGCGCCCAGCCGCCGGGCGACCGCGCGCAGCCGGTCGGCCAGATCCGCTTCCAGCGGGGCGACCGCTCGCGCGATGTCCGCACCGACTCCGCGCACGTCCACCAGCCCGTAGGGGGCGGTGGGCTCGTCGACATCGCCCAGCAGCTCGGCGAAGAACCGCTCGTGCTCCCCGCTGTCCACGCCCGCCCGGGCCTGCGCCACGAAGTCGCGGAACGGCAGCGGCTCGGGCAGCTCCGCACCACGCCCGTCGAGCAGCGTCCGCACCTCGCCGAGCAGCAGCTCCATACCGGTGTGGTCGCGGACCATGTGGTGCGCCCGCACCAGTGCCCACCAGCGGCCCGAGACCGGCTCGGCGGTGATGTGCAGGGCGATCAGCGGCGCTCGGCCCAGGTCCATGGACAGGCCACCGGCGGCGAGCAGCTGCTCGACCGCGTCGCCGCCGTCCGGGTCCAGCCGGACCTCCTCGACCGGGAGGACGGCGCGGCGGCGCACGACCTGCACCGGCTCGCGCACTCCCTCCCAGACGATCCCGGTCCGGTAGATGTCGTGCCGGTTCAGGACCAGCTGGAGCGCGTCGGTGAAGGCGTCCAGCCGGTCGCGGGAGTCGAACTCCAGGACGGTGGGGGTGACGTAGGCGTCCTCGCCGCCGTCGGCGAGGAGGTGGTGGAAGAGCAGACCCTCCTGGAGCGGGGCCAGCGGGTAGACGTCCGCGATGTTGGCGGCGCCGCCGTCGACGGTGGCGACGATCCGCTCCACCTCGTCGGCGGTCAGGTCCACCAGCGGCAGCATCTCGGGCGTGATGGTCGTGGCGCCCTCGGGGATGGCGTTCGCGGGGACCACCACCTCCTCGGTTCCGGCCACCGCGGCCAGGCCCGCCACGGTCGGCGTCTGGAAGAGCGCCCGGACCGAGACGGACACGCCGCGGCCGCGGAGGGTCTCCACCAGGCGGATGGCCAGCAGCGAGTGACCGCCCAGCTCGAAGAAGCTGTCGTCGACGCCGACGCCGTCCAGGCCGAGGATCTCGGCGAAGACCGCGCAGAGGATCTCCTCACGGACGCTGGAGGGGCCGCGGCCCGAACCGGTCACGTACTCGGGCGCGGGCAGGGCCTTGCGGTCCAGCTTGCCGTTCGCGGTCAGCGGCAGCGCGTCCAGCGCCACCACCGCCGACGGAGCCATGTGGTCCGGCAGCCGCTCGGCGACGAACCGCCGTACGGAATCGGCCAGTTCGTCGGTGTTCGCACCGTCGGTGGGAACGACGTAGGCCACCAGGCGGGTGTCGCCGGGGGCGTCCTCGCGGGCGATCACCGCGGCCTGGGCGACCGACGGGTGGGCGGCGACGACCGTCTGCACCTCGCCGGGCTCGATGCGGAAACCGCGGATCTTCACCTGCTCGTCGGCGCGGCCCAGGTACTCCAGCTCGCCCTCGGCGTTCCAGCGGACGCGGTCGCCGGTGCGGTACATGCGCTCGCCCGTACCGGAGAAGGGCGCGGCCACGAACCGCTCCGCGGTCAGGGCCGCACGGCCCACGTAGCCACGGGCCAGGGCGGCGCCGGCGACGTACAGCTCACCGGCGATGCCCGGGGCCACCGGGGACAGCCACTGGTCGAGGACGTACAGGCGGACGTTGGGCACCGGGGAACCGATGGGTACCGCACCGCCCGCGACCCGCTCCGGGGTCAGGCGCGTGGTGGTGACACCGATGGTGGTCTCGGTGGGGCCGTAGTGGTTGAAGACCCCACGCGTTCCGGCCGCCGCCAGCAGTTCCCGCACCCACGCGGGGGAGGCGGCTTCGCCACCGAGCACCAGCGACTTGGCGGGCAGTACGGACGCCGGTCCGTCGCCGACGGCGAGGGCCGCCAGGTGCGACGGCACCGCCTTCACGTGGTCGATGGCGTGCTCGGCCAGGTATCCGGTCACCACGGCCGGGTCGGTGGCGGCGTCGTGGTCGAGGATGTGCAGCTGACCACCGGTGGTGAGGCTCGCGAACAGGATGGTGTTGCCGAGGTCGGTGACCTGGGCCTGGAGCAGGGCGTACCGGTCCCCCGGGTTGCCGAGGCCGACGCGGCCGGGCACCGAGCAGACGTAGTTGGTCAGCGACCGGTGGGTGACGGCGACGCCCTTCGGCGTGCCCGTCGAACCGGAGGTGTAGATCACGTAGGCGAGCGCGTCCGGGGACGGGGCCGTACCGGGCGCGGTGGCCGCGTACGCGTCGATCGCGGCCGCGACCTCGGGGGCGTCCAGGACGAGCGGGGCCGGGGTCTCGACGGACAGTTCACCGAGCACGGCGCGCGTGCCGAGCAGTGTCACGGCGCCGCTGTCGGCGAGCTGGAACGCGATGCGTTCGGCGGGCTGTTCGGGGTCGATCGGGAGGTAGCCCGCCCCGGCCTTCCACACGGCCAGGATCGCGGCGATGGTCTCCACGCCGCGCGGCAGGCACAGACCCACCACCGACTCCGCGCCCACGCCCTGGTCCACCAGGAAGTGCGCCAACCGGTTCGCCCGCGCGTCCAGCTCCGCGTACGTCACCTCGGCGCCCTCGGCCACGACGGCCACGGCGTCGGGGGTCCGGGCCGCCTGGGCCGCGAACAGGTCCGCCACCGAACCGTCGGCCACCTCGGCCGCGGTGTCGTTCCACTCCACCAGCACCCGGCGGCGCTCGTCCTCGTCGAGGACGTCCACCGCGCTGAGCCGCACCTGCGGCTCGGCGGTGACGGTCTCCAGCACCCGGGCGAGCCGCTCGGCGAGGTCGCCCGCGGAGTCGGCTTCGAACAGGTCGGCCGCGGCGGTCAGCACACCGCGCAGACCGGCGGGGGTGCCCTGCGCGTCGAAGGTCTCCTCGACGCTGACGTCCAGGTCGAACTTGGCGGCCGACGCCCCGGCGGCGAGTTCGTCCTCCACCGCGCCGACCTGGACACCGGGGAGTTCCAGGGTCGCCTCGGCGTTGTTCTGGAGGGTGAGCATCACCTGGAACAGCGGGTGCAGCGCGAGCGAACGCGGTGGCGCCAGCTCCTCGACCAGGCGCTCGAAGGGCACTTCCTGGTGGCCGTAGGCCGACAGGCCCGTTTCCCGGACCCGGGCGAGCACCTCGGTGAACTTCGGGTCGCCGGAGAGGTCCGTGCGCAGCACGAGGGTGTTGACGAAGAAGCCGACGAGGTCGTCCAGGGCCACGTCCGTCCGTCCGGCGTTGGCCGAGCCGATCGGGATGTCGGTGCCCGCGCCCAGTCGGGACAGCAGGACCGCCAGCGCGGCCTGCAGCACCATGAAGGTGGTGACGCCTTCGGCGCGCGCCACCTCCACCAGGCGTGCGTGCACCTCGGCCGGGATGTCCAGCGGGATCCGGTGGCCGCCGTAACCGGCCACGGCCGGGCGCGGGTGGTCGTAGGACAGTTCCAGCTCTTCGGGAGCGCCGGCCAGCGCCTCGCGCCAGTAGGCGACCTGGCGGGAGAGGACGCTGTCGGGGTCCTCGGCGTCGCCGAGGAGTTCGCGCTGCCACAGCGCGTAGTCGGCGTACTGGACCGGCAGCGGCTCCCATTCGGGGGTGCGGTCCTCGCACCGGGCGGCGTAGGCGACCGCGAGGTCCCGGGCCAGCGGCCCGGAGGACCAGCCGTCACTGGCGATGTGGTGCACCACCACGAGCAGGACGTACTCGTCGGGCGCCACCGAGAAGAGCCAGGCGCGGATCGGCACCTGCGACGACAGGTCGAACGGCTGCGCCGCGGCGCTGCCGACGGCTTCGGTCAGACCGGCCGCCGCGGCGGCGGACACGTCGACGCACCGGAGGTTCCACTCCACGTCGTCGAGCTTCAGCACCTGCTGGTACGGCTCGCCTTCGGCCACCGTGAACACCGTGCGCAGCACCTCGTGCCGGCCGATGACGTCCCGCAGGGCCGCGTCGAGGGCCCCGCTGTCCAGCGTGCCCGAGAGCCGCATGGCCATCGGGATGTTGTACGTCGGGCTGGGTCCCTCGAGCTGCTCGATGAACCACAGACGGCGCTGCGCGAATGACAACGGAAACATTTAGAAATCCCCCTGGTTACGCATCGGCCGCAACGCCGGCCTTGCTGACTTCTGCTTTCCAAGCTGCTGTGCGAGCCCTGCGACCGTCGGCGCGTCGAACAGCGCCCGGATCTCCACCTCGACACCGAGAACAGCCCTGATCTGACTGACGAGCCGGACGCCGAGCAGCGAGTGGCCGCCGAGTTCGAAGAAGTCGTCGTCGACTCCCACCTCGGGCAGCCCCAGCACTTCGGCGAAGACGGTGCAGAGGATCTCCTCCTGCGGCGTCGACGGCCGTCGGCCTCCTCCCGCTTTCCCGGACGCGTAGTCCGGAGCGGGCAATTTCTTGCGGTCCAACTTCCCGTTCACCGTCAGGGGGAGTGCGTCGAGCACCACCACCGCTGCCGGAACCATGTGCGCGGGCAGTCTCTGGGCGACGAACTGCCGTACGTCGGCGGGGAGTCCGGTCCTTCCGGGTTCCCCGGCGCCGCCTTCGGCGGGTTCGCCGTCGGCGGGTACGACGTAGGCGGGTACGACGTAGGCGGGTACGACGTAGGCGACGAGGCGCTTGTCACCCGGGGCGTCCTCGCGGACGACCAGCGCGGCCTGGGCGACGTCCGGGTGGGCGGCTGTCGCCGCCTGCACCTCGCCCAGTTCGATGCGGAAGCCGCGCAGCTTGACCTGTTCATCGGCCCGCCCGGCGAAGACCAGCTGGCCGTCCGCGGTCCAGCGGGCCAGGTCACCGGTCCGGTACAGGCGGGAGCCGGCGGCGCCGTACGGGTCGGCGACGAAGCGTTCCGCCGTCAGCGCCGCCCGGCCCAGGTAGCCGCGGGCCAGGCCCGCGCCCGCCACGTACAGCTCGCCCAGTACGCCCTGGGCCACCGGCCCCAGGCTCGGATCGAGCACGTACATCCGCGTGTTCGCGATGGGCGAGCCGAAGGGGACCGTCCCTTCGCGTTCCGGGTCCACCCGGCCGATCGCCGTGATCACGGTGGCTTCGGTGGGTCCGTAGGTGTTGACCAACTTGCGGCCACGCGCCCACACACCCGCCGACTTCGGTTCGATGGCCTCGGCGCCGACCACCAGCGAGCCGACGCCCGCCAGGTCCGCGGGCTCCAGCACGCCCAGCAGCGACGGCACCACGCTCGCGGACCGCACACCGGCCGACTCGACCAGCGCGCGCAGCAGCTTGGGCTCCGCCCGCTCGGCCGCGCCCGCCACCACCAGAGAACCACCACGGCCCAGCGTCACCGCCACATCCAGCACCGACGCGTCGAAACTGAACGAGGCGAACTGCAACACCCCGACACCCGGTCCGACCTCCATCAGCGGACCGAACACCGACACCAGGTTCACCAGCGAACCGTGGGTGACGGCCACGCCCTTGGGGACGCCGGTCGACCCGGAGGTGTAGATCACGTAGGCCAGGTCGGCGAGCGCGATGTCCACCTTGGGCGCGGTGTCGGGCAGTTCGGCCAGCTCCGCGCCGGTGTGCGGATCGTCGAGCCACACGGCCGGGCAGGTCGCGGGCAGGTCCTGCGCCGTGTCACGGCGGCCGACCACCACCCGGGCCCCGCTGTCCGTGAGCATGAACGCGAGGCGTTCCGCCGGGTACTCCGGGTCGAGCGGCACATAGGCGCCGCCGGCCTTCCACACCGCGAGGATCGCCACGACCATGTCCGCGCCGCGCGGCAGGCACAGGCCCACCACCGACTCGGCCCCGACGCCCTGGGAGACCAGGTGGTGCGCCAGCCGGTTGGCCCGCGCGTCCAGCTCCCCGTAGGAGACCCCGGCGCCCTCGAACACCACGGCCGTGGCCTCGGGGTTCCGCGTCGCGTGCCCGTGGAACAGCTCCGGCAGCGATACGGGCGCCACCTCCGCCGCGGTGTCGTTCCACTCGGTGAGCACCTGGTGGCGCTCGTCCTCGCCGAGGATCCCGACGCCGCTCAGCCGCGTCCGCGGGTTGGCGGTCAGCGCGTCCAGGACGCGGACCCAGCGTTCCACGAGCCGTTCGCCGGATTCCCGGTCGAACAGGTCCGCGGCCACGGTCAGCAGACCGCTCAGCCCGGCCGGAGCGCCCGCGGCGTCGAAGCCCTCGGCCACGCTCACGTCCAGGTCGAACTTCGCCACCGCGGTGCCCGTGGGCACCGCCTCGGCGTGCACGCCGGGCAGGTCCAGGACCGCTTCGGCGTTGTTCTGGAGGGTGAGCATCACCTGGAACAGGGGGTGACGGGCCAGGGAGCGCGCCGGGGCGAGTTCCTCGACCAGCCGCTCGAAGGGCACGTCCTGGTGCGCGAAGCCCGACAGACCGGCCTCCCGCACCCGCTTCAGCAGTTGCCGGAACGTCGGGTCCCCGGACAGGTCCGCACGGAGCACCAGGGTGTTGACGAAGAACCCGACCAGATCGTCGAGGGCCTCGTCCGTACGCCCGGCGTTCGCCAGACCCATGGGGATGTCGCTGCCGCCGCCGAGCCGCGAGAGCAGGACCGCCATGGCGGCCTGCAGCACCATGAACACCGTCACGCCCTCGGCCCGCGCCACCTCCACCAGCCGCGCGTGCACCTCGGCCGGTATCTCCACCGGCAGTTGGTGGCCGCGGTTGCCGGCCACCGCGGGGCGCGGTCGGTCGAAGGGCAGGGCCAGTTCCTCGGGCCCGCCCGCCAGCGCCTCGCGCCAGTAGGCGACCTGACGGGACATCACGCTGTCCGGGTCGCTCTCGTCGCCGAGCAGCGTGCGCTGCCACAGGGCGTAGTCGGCGTACTGCACCGGCAGCGGCTCCCAGCGCGGGGCCCGGCCCTCGGTACGGGCCGCGTAGGCCACCGACACGTCGCGGGCCAGCGGACCCATCGACCAGCCGTCACCCGCGATGTGGTGCACCACGAGGACCAGCAGGTGCTCGTCCGCGCCGCCCGCGCCGTCCGCTCCGGTCGCTCCGGCCGCTCCGGTCGGGAACAGCCGCGCCCGGATGGGTACTTCGGCCGACAGGTCGAAGGCGTAGCCGGCGGCCCGTGCCACCGCGCCGTCCGGGTCCCCCGGGTCGGCGTCGCCGGTCGCCAGCTCCCAGTCCAGCTCCTCGACGTCGAGGATGTGCTGGTAGGGCTCGCCGTCGGCGACCGCGAAGACGGTGCGCAGCACCTCGTGGCGGCCGATCACGTCCCGCAGCGCCGCGTTCAGCGCGGCGACGTCCACCCGGCCCGTCAGCCGCAGGGCCACCGGGATGTTGTAGGTGGGGCTCGGGCCGTCCAGCTGGCCGAGGAACCACAGGCGGCGCTGCGCGAACGACAGCGGCACCCGCTCGGGACGCTGCTGGGCGCTCACGGCGACCCGGGCCGTGCCCTCTCCGGCCAGCCGGGCGGCCAGTCCGGCCACGGTGGGCGCGTCGAAGAGCTCTCTGATCTCCAGGTCGACCCCGAGCACCGAGCGCACCTTGCTCGCCAGCCGTACGGCGAGCAGCGAGTGGCCGCCGAGGGCGAAGAAGTCGTCGTCGACGCCGACGCTGTCCACGCCGAGCACCTGGGCGAAGACACCGCACAGGATCTCCTGGCGCAGGTCGCCCGGGGTGAGGCCGGAGGCCGTTTCCCCGGCCGTGAACTCCGGCGCGGGCAGGGCCTTGCGGTCCAGCTTCTTGTTCACCGTCAGCGGGATCTCGTCCAGGACGACCACCGCCGAGGGAACCATGTACTCGGGCAGGTGCTCGGCCGCCAGCGCGCCGACCTCGGCGGAGATCCGGGTCGCCGCGGCGCCGTCGGCGAGGACGACGTAGGCGACCAGCCGGGTCTCCCCCGGGGTGTCCTCGCGGGCGATGACCGCGACCTGGGCCACCGAGGGGTGCGTGGCGACGACGTTCTCGATCTCGCCCGGCTCGATGCGGAAGCCGCGGATCTTGACCTGGTCGTCGGAGCGCCCGGCGAAGACCAGCTCGCCCTCGGGGGTCCAGCGGGCCCGGTCGCCGGTCCGGTACAGGCGGGCACCGGCGGGACCGAACGGGTTGGCCACGAAGCGCTCCGCGGTCAGCGCGGACCGACCGAGGTAGCCCCGCGCCAGGCCGGCGCCGGAGACGTACATCTCGCCGTTGACGCCCACCGGGGCCGGGGCCAGGCGCTCGTCCAGGACGTACACCTGGGTGTTGACCACGGGCGAGCCGATGGCCACCTCGGGAGCCCGCGGGTCGCAGCGCCACAGGGTGGCGTCGACCGTGGTCTCCGTCGGGCCGTAGGAGTTGAACATCGCGCGGCCCCGCGCCCAGCGCGCCATCACCTCCGGTTGGCACGCCTCGCCGGCCACGACCAGCACGGTGTCCGTGCTGATCGACGTCTCGTCGAGGGTGGCCAGGACGGCGGGCGGGAGCGTCACGTGCGTCACCCGCTCGGCGGTGAGGAACGCGGGCAGCGCGTTCCCCAGCCGGCGCTCGGGCGGGATCACCACCAGGGTGGCCCCGGACAGCAGGGCCATGAGCCATTCCCAGCCGAAGGTGTCGAAGCTCGCCGAGGCGAACTGCCCTACCCGGTGACCGGTGCCGACGCCCAGGTAGCGGATGTGACCCGCCACCAGGCTCGACACGCCCGCGTGGGAGACCAGTACGCCCTTCGGACGGCCGGTGGATCCCGAGGTGTAGATGACGTACGCGGGGTGGGTCACCGACAGCGCGGCCCGCCGTTCCGCGTCGTCCACCGCGCCGGACGGCAGGGCGCCCAGGGCCTCGACCACCTCGGCCGAGTCGAGCACCACCACGGTGGAGGCGGCCGACGGCGGCAGCGCGGCGGCGATGGCCCGGGTACTGAGGACCACCACCGGAGAGGCGTCGTCACACATGTACGCGATGCGGTCGGCCGGGTATTCCGGGTCGATCGGCATGTAGGTGCCACCGGCCTTGAGGACACCGAGCAGCGACACCATCAGCTCGCCGCCGCGCGCCAGGGCCACGGCGACCACGGTCTCCGGGCCGACGCCCAGGCCGATCAGGTGGCGCGCCAGGCGGTTGGCCCGGGCGTCCAGCTCGGCGTACGTCAGCTCCTCGCCGCCGGCGACGACGGCGACCGCGTCGGGCGTACGGGAGACGTGCGCCGCGAACAGCTCGGGCACGGTGGCGAACGGGACTTCGGCCGCCGTGTCGTTCCAGGCCGCCAGCACCTGGTGGCGTTCGCCCTCGTCGAGCACGTCCAGCCCGCCGACCCGGGTCTGCGGGTCGGCGACCAGCAGACCCACCACCCGGGTCAGCCGTGCGGCCAGCCGGGCCGCGGTGCCCGCGTCGAACAGGTCCGCCGCCGCGGTCACCGTGCCGCGCACACCGGCCGGGGCGCCGTCGGCGTCGAACACCTCGCCCACGATCACGTCGAGGTCGAACTTCGCCACCGACGTGCCCGCCGGAAGCATCTCGACATCGAGTCCGGGCAGGTCGAGGACGGCTCCGGCCGCGTTCTGGAGGGTGAGCATCACCTGGAAGAGCGCGTGGCGCGCCATGGAACGGCTCGGGGACAGTTCTTCGACCAGCCGCTCGAACGGCACGTCCTGGTGCGCGAACGCCGACAGGCTGGTCTCCCGCACCCGGGACAGGACCTCGCGGAACGTCGGGTCGCCCGACAGGTCCGTCCGGATCACCAGGGTGTTGATGAAGAAGCCGACCAGGTCGTCGAGCGCCTCGTCCGTGCGCCCGGCGATCGGCGATCCGATGGGGACGTCGGCGCCCGCGCCCATCCGGGACAGCAGGGCCGCCAGCGCGGCCTGCAGCACCATGAACACCGTCACGCCCTCGGCCCGGGCCACCTCCACGAGGCGTGCGTGCACCTCGGCGGGGATCTCCACGGGGACGCGGTGACCGCGGTGGCTCGCCACCGCGGGCCGTGCGTGGTCGGCCGGCAGGTCCAGCTCCTCGGGCGCGCCCGCCAGGGCGTCGCGCCAGTAGGCCACCTGCCGGGCGATCACGCTGTCGGGGTCCTGCTCGTTGCCGACCAGCTCGCGCTGCCACAGCGCGTAGTCCGCGTACTGCACCGGCAGCGGCTCCCACGCGGGGGCCAGGCCCTCGCGGCGGGCGGCGAACGCGGTGGAGATGTCGCGGGCGAGCGGCGCCATCGACCAGGCGTCACCGGCGATGTGATGGACCGTCACCATGAGCACGTGCTCGTCGGGGCCGGTCGCGAACAGCCACGCGCGCACCGGAGCCTCGCGCGAGAGGTCGAACCCGTATCCGGCGGCCTCGGCGATCGCGTCGGTCAGGTCGGCCGGGGCCACCTCGGTCACCGACAGGTCCCAGCCGAGGTCGTCGAGGTCCGCGACGTGCTGGTACGGCTCCCCGTCGGCGACGGGGAAGACGGTGCGCAGCACCTCGTGGCGGCCGATGACGTCCCGCAGCGCCGCTTCCAGCGCGGCGACGTCCACCCGGCCCGACAGCCGCAGGGCGACCGGGTCGTTGTAGGTGGCGCTCGGACCCTCGAGCTGCCCGATGAACCACAGGCGGCGCTGCGCGAACGACAGCGGCACCCGCTCGGGACGCCCACCCGCCGTCAGCGCCACCCGCGCCCGGTCGGCGCCGTCGAGACGCGCCGCCAGCAGCGCCACCGTCGGCGCCTCGAACAGCACGCGCAGCGGCACCTCGACGCCCAGCACCGCGCGCACCCGGCTGATCAGCCGCGTCGCCAGCAGCGAGTGACCGCCCAGCGCGAAGAAGTCGTCCTCCACCCCGACCCGGTCCACACCGAGCACCTGCGCGAACACCCCGCACAGGATCTCCTCCTGGAGCGTGTCCGGGCCCCGCCCGGCACCGGCCGCGGCCGCGTGGTCCGGAGCCGGCAGCGCCTTGCGGTCCAGCTTGCCGTTCGGCGTCAGCGGCAGCGCGTCCAGCACCACCACCGCGGACGGAACCATGTACGCGGGCAGGGACCCGGCCGCGACCTCCCGTACCGCGCCGCCGAGGACGGCGACGTCGGTGTCCGGACCGGCCGGGACCACGTAGGCGACCAGCCGCTTGTCGCCCGGGACGTCCTCGCGCACCACGACCGCGACCCGGCCGACCGGTGCGTGCGAGGCGACGACCGCCTCGATCTCCCCCAGCTCGATGCGGAAACCGCGCACCTTCACCTGGTCGTCGGCGCGGCCCACGAACTCCAACGTGCCGTCCACGGACCAGCGCGCCGTGTCTCCGGTGCGGTACATCCGCTCGCCCGGTCCGCCGAACGGGCACGCCACGAAGCGTTCCGCCGACAGCCCCGGACGGCCCAGGTAGCCGCGGGCCAGGCCCGCACCCGCGATGTACAGGTCGCCCGCCACCCCGGCGGGCGCCGGAGCGAGGGTGGTGTCGAGCACGTAGACCTGCGTGTTCGCGATCGGGGCGCCGATCGACGACACCCCGCCGGAGACCGTCGCCACCTCGGTGGCCGTCGACCAGATGGTCGTCTCGGTCGGGCCGTACAGGTTCGTCACGGAGGCCGTCCTGGCCCGCAGGGTGCGCGCCAGCTCGGCCGGCAGCGCCTCGCCACCGACCAGGGCGCGGACCCCGGCCAGGACGTCCCCGGCCGCGCCGCTTCCCGCCCCGTCCTCCTCCTCCGGCTCGGACACCAGGGCGTGCCACAGGCTCGGCGTGGCCTGGAGCGTCGTCGCGCCCGAGGTCCGGATCAGCGCGCGCAGCGCCCGCGGGTCCCGTACGACGTCCGGGGTGGCCAGTACGACGCGCGCACCGGCCAGCAGCGGAAGGTAGAGCTCCAGCCCCGCGATGTCGAAGCCGATCGTGGTCACGGCCAGCAGCCGGTCGTCCGCGTCCAGCGCGAAGCGCTGCTGCATGGAGGCCAGGAAGTTCACGAGCGAGCGGTGCTCCACCACGACGCCCTTGGGGCGTCCGGTGGATCCGGAGGTGTAGATCACGTACGCCGGGTTCGCCGGGGCGACCGGGCCCGCGAGCTCGTCCGCCGTCAGCGGCCGGTCGTCCAGGGCCGCCGACTCGGCGATCACCGCGTCGTCGTCCAGGGCGATCGCGGGAACACCGGCGACCCCTTCGAATCCCGTCAGCCGCTCGATCAGATCCGCGCCGGTCAGGACGCACCGCACGCCCGCGTCGGCGAGGGTGAAGGCGATGCGCTCGGCCGGGTACTCGGGGTCGATCGGCAGGTACGCGGCGCCGGACTTCAGCACGCCCAGCAGCGCCACCACCAGGTCGATGCCGCGTTCCATGCAGACCGCGACCACGGACTCGGCACCGACGCCCCGGCCCGCCAGGAGCCGCGCCAGGCGGTTCGCCCGGGCGTCCAGCTCCGCGTACGTCACCTCGGTGTCCTCGCACACCACGGCGATGGCGTGCGGGGTGCGCGCGGCCTGCGCCGCGAGCAGTTCGGGCAGCGGCGCCCCCGGCACGTCCAGCCCGGTCTCGTTCCAGCCCGTGAGCATCCGCTGCCGCTCGGCCTGGTCGAGGACGCCGACCGTGTTCAGCGCCGGGTCCGCGCCGCCGTCCAGGACCGCCTCCAGCGCGGCCACCAGGCCGTCGGTGGCGGTACGGACCATCGCCGCGACCGAGGCGGGGTCCACCGGCGCCACCGCGTCCACGACCACCGCCAGACCCTGGCCGTCGTCGTCGACCGCGACGGCGAGCGGGTAGTTGGTGCGCTCGCGGTTGAAGACCAGGCGCGCTCCCCCGATCCCGGAGGCGGGTCCCCCGTCCACGTCGTCGCCCGTGTTGTGCCGGTAGTTGAGCATCGAGGCGAAGAGCGGGGTGTCCCCCTGCACGCCACTGACCTGCTGCGCCACCGCGAGGGGCGCGTGCTCGTGTTCGAGCAGGGCCGCGAGCTGACCGCGCATCGCGGTCACCGCCGCCAGCGCACCCGTCGAGTCCAGCCGGGCCCGTACCGGAAGCATGTTCATGAACGGGCCGGCCACCCGGTCGGAACCGGCGCCCGCGTTCATCCGGCCGAACAGGACGGTGCCGAAGACCACGTCGTCCCGACCGCTGACCGCGGACAGCACCCGCGCCCACGCCACGTGCATCACCGTCGCCGCACTGGCACCCAGGCGACGGGCGACCTCGCGGACCCGACCGGACAGCTCCGAGGAGAACTCCAGCCGCGCCTCGACGGAGTCCATGCCGTCACCGCGCACGTCCACGAGCCCGAACGGCGCCGTCGGCTCGTCGACGTCGCCCAGCAGCTCCGCGAAGAACCGCTCGTGCACCCCGCTGTCCAGCCCGGCACGGGCCTGTACGACGAAGTTCCGGAACGGCAGCGGCTCGGGCAGCTGCGCACCCCGGCCGTCCAGGACCGCCGCGACCTCGCCGAGCATGATCTCCAGCGCGGTGTGGTCCTGCACCATGTGGTGCACGCGCACCAGCAGCAGCCAACGGCCGTCGGCGACCTCCGCCGCGTGCAGCCCGATCAGGGGTGCGCGGCCGAGGTCCATGGACAGGCCGACACCGGTCAGCAGCTCCCGCACCGGGTCCGCGGCCCGCTCGTCCAGCGCCACCTCGGCGACGGACAGCGGCGCCCGGCGCCACACCACCTGCACGGGCTCGCGCAGCCTTCCCTCCCACACGATGGAGGTACGGAGGATGTCGTGCCGGTCGACGACCTGCTGGAGCGCGTCGGTGAAGGCGTCGAGCCGGTCGCGGGAGTCGAACTCCATGACCGTCGGGGTGACATAGGTGTCCTCGCCGCCGTCGGCGAGGAGGTGGTGGAAGAGCAGACCCTCCTGGAGCGGGGCCAGGGGGTAGATGTCCGCGACGTTCGCGGCCCCGCCGTCGACGGTCGCGACGATCCGCGCCACCTCGTCGGCGGTCAGGTCCACCAGCGGCAGCATCTCGGGCGTGATGGTCGTGGCGCCCTCGGGGATCGCGTTCGCCGCGACCACGAGGTGATCCGCACCCGCTTCCACCGCCAGCCGCGCCACGGTCGGCGTCTGCAACAGCGCCCGTACGGACACGGACACGCCGCGGCCGCGCAGGATCTCCACCAACCGGATGGCCAGCAGCGAGTGACCACCGAGGGCGAAGAAGTCATCGTCGACGCCGACGCTGTCCAGGCCGAGGACCTCGGCGAAGGCGGCGCAGAGGATCTCCTCACGAACCGTGGAGGGGCCACGGCCCGAACCCGTCGCGTACTCGGGCGCGGGGAGCGCCTTGCGGTCCAGCTTGCCGTTGACCGAGAGCGGCAGGGCGTCGAGGACCACGATCGCGGACGGGACCATGAACTCGGGCAGGTGCCCGGACAGGTGGAGCCGCAGCTCGTCCACGTCCACGTCCGCGTCGCTTGCGGGGACGACGTAGGCGACCAGGCGCTTGTCGCCCGGTACGTCCTCACGCGCCACGACGGCGGCCTGCGCGACCAGCGGGTGCCCGGCCACGACGGCCTGGACCTCACCCGGCTCGATACGGAAGCCGCGGATCTTCACCTGCTCGTCCGCGCGGCCCAGGTACTCCACCTGCCCCTCGACGTCCCATCGGGCCAGGTCACCCGTGCGGTACAGCCGCTCACCGGTCCCGAAGGGAGAGGCGACGAAGCGCTCGGCCGTCAGACCGGGACGACCCGCGTAACCGCGGGCCAGCTGGACACCGGCGAGGTACAGCTCACCACCGACACCGACCGGAACCGGAGAAAGACCACTGTCCAGGACGTACACCTGCGTGTTCGCGATCGGAGCACCGATCGGAACCACGCTGATGTCCTCACCGGCAGGGCACTCCCAGGCGGTGACGTCGACCGACGCTTCGGTGGGGCCGTAGAGGTTGTGCAGCTCCACACCCGTGCCGAACACCTCGAAGAAGCGAGCCACCGCAGCCGAGGAGAGAGCCTCGCCCGAGCAGATCACCCGACGCAGACCCGAGCACTCAGCAGCAGCCGGATCCCGCAGGAACGCCTCCAACATCGACGGCACGAAGTGCACCGTCGACACCCCCGCCTCACGGATCACGGACGCCACGTAAGCCGGGTCACGGTGACCACCAGGACGGGCGACGACCAGCGACGCACCCTCGAGCAGCGGCCAGAAGAACTCCCAGACCGATACGTCGAACCCGAACGGGGTCTTCTGCAGAACCCGCTCACCAGCCACCAGCCCATACCGGGACTGCATCCACCCGAGCCGGTTCACAATGCCCTCGTGAGACACGACCACACCCTTGGGGCGACCGGTCGAACCCGACGTGAACAGGACGTACGCCGGGTGCTGAGGCAGCACCTCACTCGCCACCACACCACCGGAAACCCCGGCCAACACCTCAACCGTCGCCGGGTCATCCAACACAACGGCAGCCGTGCCCTCAGGCAGCACGCCCGCCAGAGCAACCGACGTCACCACACAGTCCGCACCCGCGTCCGCCAGCATGAACCCCACACGCTCCGACGGAAGATCAGGATCGACCGGCACATACGCGCCACCCGCCTTGACCACCGCCAGCAGCGACGCGACCAGGTCGACACCGCGCTCCAGGCACACCCCGACCACGGACTCGGCGCCCACACCACGAGCGATCAGCACCCGGGCCAGACGGTTCGCACGCGCATCCAGCTCCGCATACGACACCTCCACACCCTCGAACACCACAGCAACAGCGTCCGGAGTCCGCGCCACCTGGGCCTCGAACAGCCCACCCAGCGTCCCCACCGGCAGCTCAGCAGCCGTGTCATTCCACCCCGAGACCACCTGGTGACGCTCGGCCTCGTCGAGCACCCCGACCCGGCTCAGCGGCAGGTCAGAACCACCCTCAAGCGCGCCCTCCAGCAGCGAAACCAGGCTCTCCGTCGCCGTCACGACCAACGCCGCAACCGCACGGGGATCCACCGGGGCAACCGCGTCAACGACCAGACCGAGACGGTCCCCGTCGTCGTCGACGACCACGGCGAGCGGGTAGTTGGTGCGCTCCCGGAAGAACACCACCTCGATGCCGTCGAAGATGGCGGCTACGCCCCGGCTGAAGCCGGTGTTGTGCCGGTAGTTGAACATCGACGTGAACAGCGGCGCGTCACCCGCCACTCCGCTGGCGCTCTGGGCCACGGCCAACGGTGCGTGCTCGTGCTCAAGAAGGGTCGCGAGCTGTCCACGCATCGCGTTGACGGCGCCCACCACGGTGATCTCGTCGGTCCGCACCCGGACCGGAAGCATGTTCATGAACGGCCCGGGAACCCGGTCCGCTCCGGATCCGGCGTTCATCCGGCCGAAGAGGACGGTGCCGAAGACCACGTCGTCACGGCCGCTGACCGCGGACAGCACCCGCGCCCACGCCACGTGCATCACCGTCGCCGGGCTCGCGCCCAACTGCCGTGCGACCGTGCGCAGTCTGGCCTCCACGTCCGACGGAATGTCGAGCCGCGCCTCGGCCGCGTCCATGCCGTCACCGCGCGCGTCCACGAGTCCGAACGGTGTGGTCGGCTCGTCGACGTCGCCCAGCAGCTCGGCGAAGAACGACTCGTGCTCCCCGCCGCCCAGCCCGGAACGGGCCTGGGCCACGAAGTTGCGGAACGGCAGCGGCTCGGACAGCTCCGCACCACGCCCGGCGAGGATCGTCTGCACCTCCTGGAGCAGAAGCTCCAGCGTGGTGTGGTCCTGCACCGTGTGGTGCATGCGCAGCAGAGCCAGCCAACGACCGTCCGCCACCGAGGCCACGTGGAGTCCGAGCAGAGGCGCCCGGCCCAGGTCCATGGAGAGGCCGACGTCCGAGAGCAACTGCTGCACCGGCTCATTGCCGTTCGGGTCCAGCTGCACTTCCTCAACAGGAAGGGCGGCCTCGCGCCACACCACCTGGACCGGCTCCCGCAGCCCCTCCCACACGAGGGCCGTGCGGAAGGTGTCGTGCCGGTCGACGACCTGCTGGAGTGCGTCGGTGAAGGCGTCCAGGCGGTCGCGGGAGTCGAACTCCATGACCGTCGGGGTGACGTAGGTGTCCTCGCCGCCGTCGGCGAGGAGGTGGTGGAAGAGCAGGCCCTCCTGGAGCGGGGCGAGGGGGTAGATGTCCGCGACGTTCGCGGCCCCGCCGTCGACGGTCGCGACGATCCGCGCCACCTCGTCGGCGGTCAGGTCCACCAGCGGCAGCATCTCGGGCGTGATGGTCGTGGCGCCCTCGGGGATCGCGTTCGCCGCGACCGCGAGGTGATCCGCACCCGCTTCCACCGCCAGCCGCGCCACGGTCGGCGTCTGCAACAACGCCCGCACCGAGACCGACACCCCACGGCCGCGCAGGATCTCCACCAGGCGAATGGCCAGCAGGGAGTGACCGCCCAGGGCGAAGAAGTCATCGTCGACGCCCACGCTCTCCAGGCCGAGGACCTCGGCGAAAGCGGCGCAGAGGATCTCCTCACGGACCGTGGAGGGCCCACGACCCGAACCCGTCACGTACTCGGGAGCCGGCAGCGCCTTGCGGTCCAACTTGCC
>NZ_JBHWLC010000120.1:10339-18122 GCF_042730635.1 Streptomyces sp. NPDC059917 | reverse complement strand
GCCGCTGGACCGTCGATGTGCCGCCCGGCTGTGGCCGCGGTCGCCTCCGGCGGCGCCTCAAACGCCGGCGGGGCGGGGTTGGCCGGGGCCGGTGGGGGACACGAACGGACCATGGCGGGGGCGGGGGGGTGAGGGGGGAAGCAGGATGGGGGCATGCCCACTGCCCCGCGGATCACCGCCGTCGCCGCCCTCGCCGCCGCCCTGCTCTGCACCGGCGCCTGCTCCGACGCCGGCAAGGACACCTCCAGGGGCAGGGAGAACGCCCCGGGCGCCCCGGCCGCCCCCACCTGGAAGCCCTGCCCCGCCCCCTCCGCCGCACAGGGCGCCGGCCAAGCCCCCGGCAAGGACTGGGAGTGCGCCACCCTCGACGTCCCCGTCGACTACGCCGAGCCCGGCGGCGACACCCTCCCGCTCGCCCTGATCCGCGCCAAGGCCACCGGCCCCAAGTCCGCCCGCATCGGCTCGCTCGTCTTCAACTTCGGCGGCCCCGGCGGCTCCGGCGTCGCCTCCCTGCCCGGCGCCGCCAAGGAGTACACGGCCCTGCGCACCCGCTACGACCTGGTCAGCTTCGACCCGCGCGGGGTCGGCCGCAGCGCCCCGGTGCTCTGCGAGAGCGACGCCCAGCTCGACCGGTACTACGCCGCCGACAACACCCCCGCCACCCCCGCCGAGGAGCAGGCGTACCTGGCCGGGATCAAGACCTACCGGGACGGCTGCGTCCGCAATTCCGGCAAGCTCCTCCCCCACGTCGGCACCGAGAACGCCGCCCGCGACCTCGACCGGCTGCGCCAGGCCCTGGGCGACGAGAAGCTGCACTACTTCGGCATCTCCTACGGCACCGAGCTGGGCGGGGTCTACGCCCACCTCTTCCCGAAGAACGTCGGCCGGGCCGTCTTCGACGCGGTCGTCGACCCGACCAAGACCTCGGAGGAGGGCGCGCTGGGCCAGGCGAAGGGCTTCCAACTGGCCCTCGGCAACTTCGAGCAGGACTGCGTGGACCGCGGGGACGCCTGCCGCCTCCAGGGCAGCACCGCCAAGGAGATCGACGCGAACATCGTCAAGCTCCAGAAGGCCCTGGCCGCCAAGCCCGTCGAGGGCGTCGGCGGCCGCCAACTCACCGCTTCGGCCGCAACCAACGGCATCGCCTACGCCCTGTACTCCAAGGAGGGTTGGCCGCTGCTGGAGCAGGGGCTGGACGAGGCCGAGGGCGGCCAGGGGCAGTTGCTCCTCGTCATGTCGGACGCGCTCAACGGCCGCGACGCCAAGGGCACGTACAACAACATCGGCGCGGCCAACACCGCGATCAACTGCGCGGACTCCAAGGAGCGCTTCACGCTGGAGCAGACGAAGGCCAAGCTCCCGGCCTTCCGCGCCGCCTCCGCCGTCTTCGGCGACTTCCTCGGCTGGGGCCTGCTCGGCTGCACCGACTGGCCGGTCAAGGGCGCCTTCGACACCCCGGACGTGAGCGCTCCCGGCGCCGCCCCGATCGTGGTGATCGGCAACACCGGCGACCCGGCGACCCCGTACGAGGGCGCCCGCAAGATGGTGGAGCGGCTCGGCCCCGGGGTGGGCGTGGAGCTGACCTACAAGGGCGAGGGGCACGGCGCCTACAACAGCGGCAACGCCTGCGTGCAGAAGGCGGTGGACGCCTACCTGCTGAACGGCAAGGTCCCGGCGGCCAAGGCCGTCTGCACCGCGGCCTGAGCCCGGAGGTACGCAAGGGCCCCGCCGCGCGTCGCGCGGCGGGGCCCTTGCGTACGGAGAGCGGGTCGCCTAGTAGATCGGCTTCTCCGGCTCGATCTGGTGGACCCAGCCGATGACGCCGCCGCCGACGTGCACCGCGTCCGCGAAGCCCGCGGACTTCAGGACCGCGAGGACTTCCGCACTGCGGACACCCGTCTTGCAGTGCAAGACGATCCGCTTGTCCTGCGGCAGGTCCTGGAGGGCGGTGCCCATCAGGAACTCGCCCTTGGGGATCAGCTTCGCGCCGGGGATCGAGACGATCTCGTACTCGTTGACCTCGCGGACGTCGATGATCTCGATCGGCTCGTCGTTGTCGATCCACTCCTTGAGCTGCTTGGGAGTGATCGTCGAGCCGGCGGCCGCCTCCTGGGCCTCCTCCGACACGACGCCGCAGAAGGCCTCGTAGTCGATGAGCTCGGTGACGGTCGCGTTCGGACCGCAGACCGCGCAGTCGGGGTCCTTGCGGACCTTGACCTGGCGGTACTGCATCTCCAGGGCGTCGTAGATCATCAGGCGGCCGACCAGCGCCTCGCCGACGCCGGTCAGGACCTTGATGGCCTCGGTGACCTGGATGGAACCGATGGACGCGCAGAGCACGCCCAGCACGCCGCCCTCGGCGCAGGAGGGAACCATGCCCGGCGGGGGCGGCTCCGGGTACAGGCAGCGGTAGCACGGGCCGTGCTCGGACCAGAAGACCGAGGCCTGGCCGTCGAAGCGGTAGATCGAGCCCCAGACGTACGGCTTGTTCAGCAGCACGCAGGCGTCGTTGACCAGGTAACGGGTCGCGAAGTTGTCCGTGCCGTCGACGATCAGGTCGTACTGGCTGAAGATCTCCATCACGTTCTCGGCTTCGAGCCGCTCTTCGTGGAGGATCACGTTCACGTACGGGTTGATGCCGAGCACGCTGTCGCGCGCCGACTCCGCCTTCGAGCGGCCGATGTCCGCCTGACTGTGGATGATCTGGCGCTGCAGGTTCGACTCGTCGACCTCGTCGAACTCCACGATGCCGAGGGTGCCCACACCGGCCGCGGCCAGGTACATCAGGGCGGGGGAACCGAGGCCGCCGGCGCCCACCGCGAGCACCTTGGCGTTCTTCAGGCGCTTCTGCCCGTCCATCCCGACGTCCGGGATGATCAGGTGGCGGGAGTACCGACGGACCTCGTCAACGGTGAGCTCAGCAGCTGGCTCTACCAGGGGTGGCAGCGACACGGGCACTCCAGGCGGGTCATCCCCGCACCAGCGGGGAGCATTAAAGTGTTGTTCTGTTCCGCAACACTGCCACGGCCCACTTCATTCCGAGACACTCGTCCCGATCCGCGAGACGATTTCGTCCCAGTACCCGGGCATCGAGGCCCACGGGTCGCTGCCCGCGCGCGTTCCGAGCCGGTCCGTGAACCAGATCGTGCCCGCGCCCTGCCACCGGGCGACCCGCACGGCCTCCTCCAGGTGCGTGCGCGGCACCCCGTGCACGAAGTGGCAGAACCGCTCCGGCGGATGGTCCGCCGTCCACTCCGCCACCTGCGACCAGCGGTAGTCGGCCCAGCTCCCGGAGAAGGTGACCAGCTGGTCCGCGGCCTCGGTGTAGCCCTCGTACGGGTGCGTGCCGTGCCCGAGCACCAGGTGCGGGCGGTGCCCGCCGGTCCCCAGCGTGCGCAGGGTGTCCGTCAGCTTGCGCACGGCGTCCAGCCCGGCCCGGTCGGCCGGGGCCTCGGCCAGGTAGAAGCCGCCGACCCGGTACCAGTCGACGAAGCGGTGGGCGTCCGAGACCAGCTCGCCGAAGGACCGCTCGCCGTCCCGCATCGCGAGATGACCGAGCACGGCGGCGCCCGCCTCCCGCAGCCGCACCGCCGCCTGCGAACAGTGCGGGTCGGGCCGCTGCCCGGGGCCGTCCGCCACGTTCAGGACGGCCCAGTGCAGCGGGGTGCCGGGCCGGGACAGCTCGGCCCACTCGGCGGGCGCGACCAGCGGGTGCCCGTACCCGGGGACCCCGAGGCCCAGCCGACCGGCCCCGGTGGCCGCCTGCCGCGCCCCGGGCGGGGTGGTCAGATGCGGCACGCCGCCTCCATCCAGATGTCCGCGAGCGATTCCTCCAGATTGATCCGGGGCCGCCAGCCGAGCCGGTCGCGGGCCGTGCGGACGTCGGCCTGCTGCCAGGTGCCGCAGCCGTCCGGGTACGGGTACGGCGGCGGGGCGGCGGCCAGTTGCTCGGCGGTGGCCTCGGCGCGCGGGGAGCCGATCGCGGCCAGGCCCGCCGGGCGGCCGGGGTGCGCGTGCGGCTGCGGCGGGCCGTCGAGCTCGTGGATGGCTCCGCCGTAGCCCGCCACCCGGGCCAGGACGGCGGCCGCGTCGCGCAGCCGTACCGCGCGCCCGGTGCCGATGTTGACGACGCCCTGCGCGGCGGAGAGCGAGGCCGCGTGCACGGCCCGCGCCACGTCGCGCACGTCGACGAAGTCGCGCTGCACGCCGAGGCCGCTGAGCTTCAGCTCCGAGTCCCCGGACTGCATGGCCCGGCGCATCGCCTCGGCGAGCCGGCCGAGCGGGGACCCGGCGGGGGTGCCGGGGCCGACGGGCGAGAACACCCGCAGCACGACCGCGTCGAGGCCGGACCCGAGGACGAGTTCGGTGGCGGCGAGCTTGCTGACGCCGTACGGCCCGCCGGGTCTCGGCACGGCGTCCTCGGCCGTGGACGACCCGGGCTGGCTGGGCCCGTACTCGGCCGCGCAGCCGAGCTGCACCAGCCGGGCCCCGCAGCCGCTGCGGCGCAGCGATTCGCAGACCGTCGCGACGGCGACGGTGTTGTGCCGGGTCAGCTCGCGCGCACCGCCGCGGGTGGCCCCCGCGCAGTTGATCACGACGCCCGGGTGGACGGCGTCGAGGAAGCGGGTGAGCGCACCGGGGCTGCCGGTGGCGAGGTCGAAGCGGACGTCGGCGTCGTCGCCCCGGCCGAGGGCCGTCAGTTGGACGGCGGGGTCGGCGAGCAGCCGGTCCGCGACGTAGCGGCCGAGGTACCCGTTGGCTCCGATCAGCAGCACCCTCATCGCGCGGCCCCGTGGTCGTTTGGCTGGCCGGTCATGTCTTCTTCTCCTTGTTGGCGCGGTCAGGTCTGTGCGTGTGCGGATGCGCGGGAGAGCGCGACCGTGGCGTGGACGAGCAGTCCGGCGGCGGCCGCCGCGGCGGCGACCGGGTTCGGGATCAGCGCCACCGCGAGGGCGATGGCGGCCGGGACCCGGTGCGGCGTGTGGCGGACCAGCAGCCGGGTCAGGAAGAGGAGCACCGCGAGCGGCACGGCGACCGCGAGCGGGGCCCGCAGGAGCACGAGCGGGACGGCGGCGAGGGCGGTGAAGCAGAGCGCCGCCCCCACGAGCAGCGGCCGCGCCCCCGCCGCGAAGTCCGCCAGCGCGCGGCTCCCGGCGAGGCGGCGGCGCGCGCGGGCCGTGAAGGCCGCGTCGCACCAGTGCGCGGGGGCCGCCGCGAGGGCGAGGCCCACCCCGAGCGGGGTGCCCAGCGGCGCGCCGAGCCGGTACACGGCGTATCCGGTGGCCGCGGCGGCCAGCAGCTGGGGGAGCCAGGGGTGCCGGCGCCCCGGGGTGCGCGGCCGGGCGAGGACGCCGACGGCGAGCAGGGCGGCGAGGGCGCCCACCCAGGGGGCGGGCCCGCCGATCAGGTCGGCGCCGAGCGCGAGGGCGCCGGGGACCAGGGCGTACGCCGCTCCCCGCAGGTCGGCCGGGCCCGCGCCGGCCGGGGCGGCGGTCCGGGCGTCGGGGGACTCCCCGCGCGGGACGCGGGCGTAGAGCTCCTCGGCGAGGGAGAAGACGTCCCGGTGCCGGAACCGGGCGGCGGTCCGGTCGGTGATCCCGTGGGCCTCCAGTCCGGCGGCGATCTCCAGCGGGTCGACGGCCCGTTCGCACAGCTCCCGGTGCCGGTGCATCAGCGCCTTGACCGGGTCCCCGCTCGCGCGGCGGCGTCCGGTGAGGACCCGGCCCGGGCGCGCGTCGGCATCGGCGGCGGGGTCGGCGTCGGGGGCGGCCTCGGAGGCGGGGTCGGGGGCGGCGGCAACCGGGGCGGGGTGCTCCGCCGGGGCGGGCTCGGGCGACGGCTCGGGGTCCACCGGCGGCGGGGGCGCGAGCCGCAGCACGAGCGTGGTCTCCACCGCGTCCGGCGCGCCCGTGGCCGGCCCCTCGCCCGCCGGGTCCGCGCGGGGCTCCGGGTCGGGCGCCGGGACCAGGACCGGGCGCCGGGCCAGGTCGAAGAGGGACGGGGTGGTGTCCGGGTGGGTCGTCATACCGTCGCCTCCGGGGACGCGGCCCACGTCGGGGTGGTCCAGTGGCCGGGCACGCGGGCCTCCGGCGGATGGGTGAAGGGGGCGTCCGCGGGCGGGCAGGCCGCGCCGTCGGCGATCAGCTGGAGGTAGACCTCCCGGAAGGCGGCCACGTTCTGCTCGACGGTGAAGAGCTCCAGCGCCCGCGCCCGGGCCGCCGCCCCCAACCGGCGGGCGCGCTCCGGATCCCGCAGCAGGGTCAGGCAGGCGTCCGCGAGGGCGCGCGGATTGCGCGGCGGGACCACCAGCCCCGTGCCGCCGATGACCTCGCGCACCGCCCCCACGTCGGTGGAGACCGTGGCGCGGCCGCAGAACATGGCCTCGACGAGCCGGATCGGGAAGCCCTCGACCACCGAGGACAGGACGGTGACCGGGGCGCAGCCGTAGGCGTCGGGCAGGGCCGGGGTCTCCGGCCCGCCGATCTCCTCGAAGCTGACGGGGCTCTCGCCGACGGTCACCGCGTCCGCCGCCTCGTCGGGGAAGAGCTGGGCCGCGAGCGAGCGGCAGTCGGCCAAGTACCCCGGCGCCGCCGCGGTCGCGAAGATCCGCAGACGGGTGTCCGGTTCGGCCCGCCGCACCTCCGCGAACGCGTGCAGCAGCGCGATGAGGTCCTTGGCCGGTTCTATCCGGCCGACCCACACCAAGGTGGCCGGGTCGCCGTGGTCGGCGGCCTCCCCGACGGTGGCGAATCGGTCCGCCTCCATCCCCGGGTAGACCGTCCGCAGCCGTTCCCGGTCGGCCCCGCACTTCTCCTGCCAGCGCCGCGCGTGCGCGTTGCCGGGGGTGAGCAGGTCCGCCCGGGCGTAGATCTCGGCGGCGAGGCGGACCTGGAAGGCGCCGAGCAGGGCCCGCAGGGCCGGGCGCTCCTCCGCGTGCTCCAGGTAGTGCGCCCGGAGCTGGACGCCGTACTCCGTGACCAGCAGCGGCACTCCGAAGAAGCGTTTGGCCACCAGTCCGGGCAGGGCGGCCAGCCCGCCCGCCGCCGCGTGGCAGACGTCCACGGCGCCGAGTTCCTCGTACCAGTCCAGGCTGAGCGGGCGCAGGGCGCGCTCCAGCTCGTCGACGAAGGCGAGCAGGTCGGGCACCTGCGCGGCCTGGACGGCGCGGCTCGCGCCCGGCGCCCGGCAGCCGGCCTCGACGGCCCGCACCGCGATCTCGGAGCGCACCGCCGCGTACAGGCCGCCCTGGTCCCGGGCCAGTTCGGCGAGCCCGTACAGGCCGGTGGCGAACGCCTCGCCGTCGGCCGCGCAGATCCCGCGCACCAGGTCGGTGAAGCAGGCCAGGAACCGGCGCCGTTCGCGGCGCGAGTAGGTCCGACCGTCGTCGCCGGGGGCCCACAGGGGGGCCGTCCGCACCCGCGTGACGTGGGCGGGCAGCGGCACCCGGCCGCGCTCTTCCTGCCCGGCGCTGCGGCTCAGCGCGTAGAGCTCGAACTCGTGCTGCGGAAGCCCGCGCACCAGCCGGTCGCACCAGAGCCTGGCTTCGCCCGTGGCATACGGATAACCACCTTCCGTGAGCAGTGCGATCCGCACGAGTGGCACCCCCGATCTCCCGTTCAGGCGGCCTCCGTCGGTCCGGTGACCCGCCGCGAGAACTCAAGCGGATATGCCGAAGGCGCGACGGACGGTTGTCCACCACCCCCACCGCCGCGGGGAGGAAGGGGTACAAAAGAACAAGGGGGCCGCGGCGCACCCCCAAGTACGCGGGTGGGCGGTCGACGCG
>NZ_JBHWLC010000120.1:0-10329 GCF_042730635.1 Streptomyces sp. NPDC059917 | reverse complement strand
TACCCCCGGTCCCGGGGGCGCCCGGGGGCCGGGTGCCCCGCCGCTACAACACCCGGGTTTTGGCCGAGGGCGCGCGGGTGGGTTGCCCGCCCCGCCACCGGAAGGGGTGAAGAGTCGTAACTTTCCCGTACGGTTCGCGTTCGACCGCGCTAAGACTGGTGAGCGGCCTGGTACGGGGGCTGGTGTCCGGGTCGGTGCGCGGCCTCCTTCTGCCGGGCCCGGGCGGCGCGCCGCTCGGCGGCCAGGGTCGGGTCCAAGGAGGGCACGGCCGCCAGCAGTTGCCGGGTGTAGGCGTGCCGCGGCCGGTCGTAGACCTCGTCCACCGGGCCCTGCTCGACGACCTCGCCGCGGCGCATGACCACGACCCGGTCGCTGACCTGCCGGACCACGGCGAGGTCGTGCGCGATGAAGACGAGCGCGATGCCGCTCTCCCGCTGGATCTCCGCGAGCAGGGCGGTGACCTGGGCCTGCGTGGTGACGTCGAGCGCGGAGACCGGCTCGTCGCAGACGATCAGCCGGGGCCGGGGGGCGAGCGCGCGGGCGATCCCGACGCGCTGGCGCTGGCCGCCGCTGAACTCGTGCGGGTAGCGGTCGTGGTGCGCCGCCTCCAGCCCGACCCGGACCAGCAGTTCCTCGACCCGGGCCCGCAGGACGGCCTCGTCCCGCTCACCGGCCGCGCGCAGCGGGTCGGCGATGGACGCGCCGATGCTGCGGCGCGGGTTGAGGGAGGACACCGGGTCCTGGAAGACCATCTGGACGCCGGGCGCGATGCCGGAGGTCTCCCGACCGGCGTGGCGGACGGCGCCGGAGGTCGGCTCCAGGAGCCCGACGAGCATCCGGCCGAGGGTGGACTTGCCGCTGCCGCTCTCGCCGACGATGCCCAGCGTCTCGCCCGCGGCGACGGCGAGGGAGACCCCGTCGACGGCGGCGACCCGCTTGCCGCGCCGCCCGAACTCCCTTCGCAGGCCCACCGCTTCGACCACGGGCGTACGGTCCCCCGCGGGCGCGCCGGCGGTGCGCGGGGCGTCCAGCCGGGGCACGGCCGCGAGCAGTTCCTTCGTGTACGGGTCCCCGGGCGCGGCCAGCACCCGCGCCACCGGGCCGTGTTCGACGGCCCTGCCGCGGCGCATCACGAGCAGCTCGTCCGCGCTCTCGGCGGCCACCCCGACGTCGTGGGTGACGAGCAGCAGGCCGAGGCCGCGCTCTTCCCGCAGCCCGTGCAGCAGGTCCAGGATCTGGGCCTGCACGGTGACGTCGAGCGCGGTGGTCGGCTCGTCGGCGACGAGCAGCCGGGGCTCGCAGGCCAGCGCCATGGCGATGAGGGCGCGCTGGCGCATGCCGCCGCTGAACTCGTGCGGGCGGGCGCGCGAGCGGCGCGCCGCGTCCGGGATGCCCACCCGGTCCAGCACCTCGACCGCCCGGGCGCGCGCGGCGCGCCGCGAGACGTCGGCGTGCACCCGGTGGACCTCGGCGATCTGGTCGCCGATGGCGTAGTAGGGGTCGAGGGAGGTGAGCGGGTCCTGGAAGACCATCGCGGCGACGCCCCCGCGCAGCGCGCGCAGCGCGGCGGGCGCGGCGGCCCCGACGTCGGTGCCGCCCACCCGGACGGTGCCGGAGAGCCGGGCGCCGGTGCCGTGGTGCAGGCCGAGCAGGGCGGCGGCGACGGTGGACTTGCCGCTGCCGGACTCGCCGACGACGGCGAGCGCGCGCCCGGGTTCCAGGGCGAAGGAGATCCCGTCCACGGCCCGTAGGTACTCCCCCGGCGCGCCGACGGGGAAGTCGACGACGAGGTCGTCGACCTGGACGAGCGGTTCGGTGGGGGCGGCGGGTGCGATCGGGGTCCCGGTCACGTGAGCACCACCCGGCGGTCGGCGGCGGCGTACAACAGGTCGGCGACGGCGCCGGCGATGACGACGGCGGCGCCGGTGACCAGCACCACCCCGACCACCACGGGCAGGTCCACGACCCGGACCCCGTCGATCAGGGTCTTGCCGAGCCCCGGGATGCCGAAGAGGGACTCGGTCAGGACGGCGCCGCCGAAGAGCGTGCCGAAGTCGACGGCGCTGAGCGCGACGACCGGCGCCACCGCTCCGCGCACCGCGTGCCGGGTGACCACCCGCCGCTCGGCGACGCCGTAGGCGCGGAAGGTGCGGATGTGGTCCTCGGCGAGCGTCTCCAGGGTGGAACTGCGGGTCAGTCGGGCGTACTTGGCGCTCTCGAAGAAGCCAAGGACGAGCCAGGGCAGCAGCATGTTCCAGGCCCACTGCTCGGGGTCCTCGCCGAAGGGCACGTAGGTGGGGAACGGCAGCCACTGGAGGTAGGCGCACACCACCATCAGGGCGAGCAGGCCGAGGATGAAGACGGGGGTGCCGGTGCCGGCGAGGGTGAGCACGGTCAGCGCCCGCTCGGTGATCCCGCCGCGGCGCAGCGCGGAGAGGAGCCCGGTGCCCACGCCGACGGCGAGCCAGATCACGAGGGTGCCGACGGCGAGCGAGGCGGTGGCGGGCAGCCGCTCCAGGAGCAGCTGGGTGACCTGCTGGTCGTTCTGGTAGGAGAAGCCGAGGCAGGGCGCGTCGCAGTGGACGGGCGCGGCGCCGCCGGAGTAGTCCCGGCCGGCCACGATGCCCTGGAGGAAGTGCAGGTACTGGACGACCACGGAGTCGTTCAGCCCGAGCTGTTCGCGGACCTGGGCGATCTGCTGCGGGTTGCAGCGTTCGCCGCAGGCGAGCCGGGCGGCGTCGCCGGGGGCGAGGTAGAAGAGGAGGTAGACGGACACGGACAGGGTGAGCAGCACCAGCAGGGCGCCACCGGTCCGTTTGAGGACGAAGCGGATCACGCCCGTCGCTCCTTTCTCGACCCGATCCGCAGCCGGGATTCCTCGCGCGGGTCGAGGGCGCTGCGGACGGCGTCGCCGAGCACGGTGAAGGCGAGGGTGGTGACGAAGAGCAGCCCGGCGGGCAGCAGGACGTACATGGGGTCGGCGCGGAACCAGGTCTGGGCCGAGGAGAGCATCTGCCCCCACGAGGGGGTCGGCGGTTTGACGCCGACGCCGAGGAAGGACAGCGAGGCCTCGGCGACGATGCTGATGGGGAGCAGGATCGCGGCGAAGGTGATCAGCGGCGCGGCCAGCGAGGGCAGCAGCTCGCGGCGGGCGACGCGCAGTCGGCCGCTGCCGCCGAGCCGGGCGGCGGCGACGAAGTCGAGGCCGCGCAGGGCGAGCGCCTGGGCGCGGACCATGCGGGCGGTCTGGCCCCAGCCGAGCAGCCCGATGATCAGGATGAGGAGCAGCGGACGCGGGAAGTCCGCGGGGACCACGGCGGTGAGCGCGATGCCGAGGACGATCGACGGGAGGCCGAGCATCACGTTGGTGAGCCAGTCGATGACGAGGCCCACGGGTCGGCTGCCCAGCGCGGCGGCGAGTCCGGCCACGAGCCCGGTCAGCACCTGGAGGGCGGTGGCCCCGATGGCGACGAGCAGCGAGATCCGGGCGCCGTAGGCGAGTCGGGTGAACAGGTCCCGGCCGGTGCCCGGTTCGACGCCGAGCCAGTGGTCGCCGGAGACCCCGCCGAAGGAGCCGAGGGGGACCCCGCCGCGGGCCGAGTCCACGAGGTCGTCGTGGTAGGCGTTCGGGTCCTGCCCCGCGAGGTGGGCGAGCAGGGGCGCGGCGAGGGCGATCAGGACGAGCAGGGCCAGCACGGCGGCGGCCGCGAGGGCGCCGGGACGCCGCCGCAGCCGCCGCCGGACCAGGCGCGCGGCGCCCGCGGCCGGGGTGGTGACCCCGGCCGCGGACGCCGATCGTTCGGATATGAGCGTCACTTGACCGAGACCTGCGAGATGTCGAGGACGCCGGTCCAGTCGCTGATGACGACGCCCTTGACGTCCTTGCCGACGAGGCGCTTGTAGACCGGGTGGAAGAGCGGGACGTCCAGCGCCTGCTCACCGATCTTCTTGTCGAGCGCGCCCCAGCGCTTGCCCGCGGCGGCGAGGTCGGTCAGCTTCGCGATCTCGTCGATCTCGGTGTTGACCGCCGGGTCGTCGAGCTGGGCGTGGTTGTAGTTGGAGCCGTCCTTGACGATCTGGCGGCCGTCGAAGATCGGGGCGAGGAAGGGGGCGCCGGACGGCCAGTCGGCGCCCCAGCGGGAGAGGAAGAAGCCGGGGGTGTTCTTGACGTCCCAGCGCTTCTCGTTGAAGGCGTTGTTCTCCAGGCCCTCCAGCTTGACCGTGATCCCGGCGGCGGCCAGCGCCTGCTGCACGGCGGTGGCGACCTCGGGGCTGGTCTGCCGGTTCTGGGCGGTGGAGTGGGTCAGCGTGATGGTGAGCCCGTCCTTGAATCCGGCCTCGGCCAGCAGCTGCTTCGCCTTGGCCGGGTCACCGGTCTTGCCCGCCGGGAAGTGGTCGTAGGCGGCGTGGCCGAAGGCCTCGCGCTCGGGCAGGAAGGTGGTGGCGGGCTCGGCGAGCGCGGAGCCGCCCGCGGCGTTGATCACGCTGGTGCGGTTGATCGCGTACGAGATGGCCTGGCGCACCTTCGGGTTGTCGAAGGGGGCCACCTTCGGGTTGAAGGCCAGGTAGTTGATGTAGCCGAAGTGGCCGGTGCCGACGCGGGCGGCGAGGTTCTTGTCGGCGCCGATCTGGGCGAGTTCGGCCGGTCCCAGGTTGGTGTCGGTGGTGATGGCGGCCGCGTCGGCGCCGGAGCTGGTGGAGAGCCGCTGGTTGATGACCGCGGAGTCCAGGCCGGAGCGGACGTCGATCTTGTCCGGGTAGGCCTTGCGCTCCTCGTCGGTCTTCGGGTCCCAGTTCTCGTTGCGCTCCAGGGTCAGGCGTTCGCCGTCGTTCTCGTTCTTGACCACCTTGTACGGGCCCGAGGAGATCGGGTGCTCCTCGTACTTGACCCCGGTGTCCTTGGCCTTGGGAACCGGCGCGAACTGGGTCTGGGTGGCGACGAAGGGGAACTCGCCCTCGGGCTTGCGCAGCTTGAAGGTGATCGTCTTCGCGTCGGGCACGACGATCGAGTCGAGGCCCTTGCCGCCGTCCTTGTAGGGGCCCTGGTAGGTGTCGCCGCCGACCAGCCAGTCCCTCAAGTAGGGCGCGCCGCCCGAGAGTTCGGCGGCGAAGGAGCGCTCGATGCCGTACTTGATGTCGGCGGTGGTGATCGGGGTGCCGTCCTCGTACTTCAGCCCGTCCTTGAGCGTGTACGTCCACTCGGTGGCGTCGGCGTTGGCCTTGCCGGTGTCGGTGGCGAGGTCGGGCACCACCTTGGCGCCGGCGGCGCCGTCCTCGCGGTTGCGGGTGGTGAGCGTGCGGAAGACCAGCGAGGGGACGTTGCCGCCGCCGGAGGTGTACAGGCGGGCCGGGTCGAAGTCGTTCTGCGGCTCGTTGTTGAGGACGGTCAGCGTGCCGCCCTTCTGCTGCTGGCCGGTGGCGCCGGAGGCGGCGGCACCGGAGCTTTCCCCGTCGCTGCCCTTGGGGCCGCAGGCCGCGGCGCCCCCGGCCAGTACGAGGCTGACGGTGACCGCGGCCAGGCGGCGCGATATGTGGGAGTGACGGAACATCGGAAAAGGGACCTCTCGGCGTGATGGGTCGAACGGGAAGGGCCGCGGGGGTGCGACGTCCGACCGTCCGGCCATCCGGCCGTCAGGCCGACCGAAAGGGGATCAGGGACATGCGGAGCCGCACCCGCGGGCAGGAAGTGCCCGGGCGCGGCGGAATGACGTGAAGAGGGGTCGTCGCGCGCTCAGGCAGGCGTCAGCGACAGAGGATGTCGGCCACGCTGTGCGCGGCCACACCGAGCAGCGCCAGCTCAATGGCGGCGCTCGCGGTCATGGTGTGGTGGTGCGACATGCGGAGAACCATTGCCGACCATCGAACACCTTGTCAATCCGGCCCGGCGCCCCCCGCCGCCGTGGTCCGATCAACTGACGGGGTAGACCCAGGGGTTGGGCTTGCAGGAGATTCCGTCGATGTCGAGCGACTTCGTCTGCTGCTGCATGATCGGTGCGAGCGCGCCCGGCGTCTTGCAGCTCACGTGGTCGTGTCCGAGCCGGTGCCCGACCTCGTGGTTGATGAGCATCTGACGGTAGGCGAGCATCTGGTCCTGGCCGTAGGTCGGCGAGCCCTGCGCCCAGCGGAAGGCGTTGATCATCACGCGTTCGGTGGACGCGGAGTCGCAGGAGACGTTGTCGACGGTCGTGTCGAGGCTGGACTTCGCGCACCACACCCCGGTGGTGCCCGGGCTGGCCAGGGTGATCGCGAAGTCGGCCGTCCCCGAGGCGACCCGCTCGAAGCGCATGTCGCCGTCGTGCGCCCAGCTGCGCGGATCGTTCAGGGTGCGCTGGACGGCCTCGGCGAAGAGGTCCGCGTCCAGGCCGAGGCCCTGTTCCACGTCGACCCGGTAGCGCACGAGGCGTCCCTTGCCGGGGGCCGGGGCGCCGGTGGCGACCGTGTCGAAGGTGCCCGGGCCCGCGAGGTTCGCGGCGATCGGGTAGGGGTCGGCCATCTTCTGCTCGTAGGTCTTGACGACCGCCTGCTGACCGCCGCCCACCGCGGGCGCGTCGGGCGTCGCGCGGCCGTCGGAGCGGGAGGCCGCGGACTGGCCGGGGGCGGCCCGGTCGGTGCCGGTGTCGCCGGCGCTCTGCACGCCGAGGTGGCTGCCGCCGTCCTCCCCCACGACCTGGCCCGCCACGACGACGGCGAGGACGGTGGTGACGGCCGCGGCGGCCATGCCGGTGTACGTGCGGACCTTCCGGCCCCGGGTCGCCGCGGGCCGCCCGGTCGGCGTCGAGCGCGAGCCGCGGCGGGGCGGGGGCACCCGGCGGTGCGAACCGGTCGAGGTGACGCCGCCCGCGGCCTCGGGGAGTTCGACGGCCTCGGGCGCCGCGCTCTCGGGCGTCACGGTCTCGGGCGTCGCGGCCTCGGGGAAGACGGCGGCCGCGGTGGCGACGGCGGCCCGGTACGCCGCGGCGCCCGGGGCCGGCGCGGCGCTCCCGTACGGCGCGGTGCTCCCGTACGCCGTCGGGGCCTGGGCCTGCGCGGGGACACCGGGGGCGGGGGACGGCGCGGGATGGCTGCGGGGAGCGGCGCGCCAGTCGCCGTACGCCCCGCCGGGCTCGTGGATCTCGGGGTGGCCGGCGCGCGCCGCGGGCGCGGGCTGGTTCACGTACCCCTGGTGGCTGGCCGTGGGCTCGGGCCGGTGCCGGCGCCCGCTCCCGGACGGGGGCGCGGCCGCCGCGGCGTCCGGGTGCGCGGAAGCCGGGTCGGGGCCGCCCTGGTCACCGTGGACCGGGCGGGGAGGAGCGGAGTCCTTGCGACTATGTCGTCCCACCGGTGCTCAGCCTCTGCCGTCTTCGTCTCGTACGTCGTTCTGCCCGGCGGCGCCCAGCAGGTCCCGGAAGGCCGATGCCACGACCTCGGGGTGCTCCATCATCGCCACGTGCCCGGCCTCGGGCAGGCACAGCAGCCGCGAGCCCCGGAAGGAGGCCGCCGCCTTGTGCGCCATGCGGTACGAGACCAGTTGGTCCCTGCCACCGTAGACCAGCAGGGTCGGCGCGAGGACCCGCTCGGCCTGGCGCCACAGCCCGTGCTGCCCGCCGAGCGTGTAGGCGTCGACGATTCCGCGCGCGGAACGGGCGAGCGCTTCCCAGAAATAGGGGAGCCGCATCCGCCGTTCGGTCTCCTCCACGGCGTGCCGGAAGCCCTCCGGCGTCACCCGTGAGGGGTCTCCGTAACAGAGCCCCATCACCCCGCGGGTGCGTTGCTCGGCGGTCAGGTCCCGGCTGAGGCGCGCGAAGAGCGGCGCGACGCCGGGGACGGCGAGCAGCCCGGTGGGCACGGCGGAACGCTGCACCCGCAGCTCGGGCAGGGCGGGCGAGACCAGCGTCAGGGTGCGGACGAGGTCGGGCCGCACCGCGGCGACGCGGGTGCTGACGGCCCCGCCGAGCGAGTTCCCGACGAGGTGCACGGGCCCCCGCCCCGCGGCGTCGAGGTGACGGATGACCGCGCGGGCCATGGCGGTGACCGAGTAGTCCCGGTCGACGGGCGGCGGGGAGGTCCCGAAGCCGGGGAGGTCGACGGCCTCGCCGTCGACGGTGTCCTCCAGCAGCGCCATCAGCGCCGACCAGTTCTGCGAGGAACCGCCGAGTCCGTGCACGAAGAGGGCCGGTGCGAGTCCTTCGCGCGCCGGTGGGCGCGAGCGGACGGTCAGCGTCAGACCGGGCAGCGACGCGGTGCGCAGCCGCTCCCCGTCGGCCACGCGGACGGCGCCCACCAGGCCCGATGGTTCGGCGGCGGAGCGTACACCGGGCAGCTCGGTCGAAGACATGGGCGCAATGTTACGAGAGGATCACGTCCGGAACCGTGTGTTCGCCATCACAGAGCCGTATAGCGCCCGGCCCCGGAGGCTCCTACGCTCGAAGGAGGAGGCGCGAATCCACGGGAAACGAAGGGGATGAGGGGAATGAGGGGAACCACATGACGGTCGACCCTGCGGAACCGGAGACCTTCCAGGACCTCGTGCGGGAGGCCCCGGGACCCGAGGCCCCCGAGGCGGACGCGGCGGAGCAGCGCACCGAGCTGACCCCGCTCGACGACGATCCGGTCATCGCGGCCGATCCCGGCGAGGCCGCGGACGGGGACGCGGCGGAGCAGGCGCGCGTGGTGGCCCTGGACGAGGACGACTACCGCTGACCGGGCCGACCGCGACCGACCCGGGCTGACCAGCGGCGCTTGCCGGCGTCCGTACCGCGAGAAAACTCGGCCCGGACCCCCCGGATTCGGTTACCGAAAAGTACGATGGCGGGCGCGGCGCACTGCGCCGCAGGGTTCCGAGAGAAAGTGGGAGGCGGCGTGACAGCCATCGAGCAGACCGAGGCGGCGCGCCCGCGGGGCACCCGACTGCCGCGCCGAGCCCGACGCAACCAGCTCCTGGGCGCGGCCCAGGAAGTGTTCGTGGCCCAGGGCTACCACGCGGCGGCGATGGACGACATCGCCGAGCGCGCGGGCGTCAGCAAGCCGGTGCTCTACCAGCACTTCCCGGGCAAGCTGGACCTGTACCTGGCCCTGCTGGACCAGCACTGCGAGTCGCTGCTCCTGGCCGTGCGCACCGCGCTGGCGTCGACGACCGACAACAAGCTGCGCGTGGCCGCGACGATGGACGCGTACTTCGCGTACGTCGAGGACGAGGGCGGCGCCTTCCGGCTCGTCTTCGAGTCCGACCTGACCAACGAGCCGTCCGTGCGCGAGCGGGTCGACCGGGTCTCCCTCCAGTGCGCCGAGGCGATCTCGGAGGTCATCGCCGAGGACACCGGCCTGTCGACGGACGAGTCGATGCTGCTGGCCGTGGGCCTGGGCGGGGTCTCGCAGGTCGTGGCCCGGTACTGGCTGTCCAGCTCCAGCCCGGTCGCCCGGGACACCGCGGTCGGCCTGCTGACCTCGCTCGCCTGGCGCGGCATCGCGGGCTTCCCGCTGCACGGCACCGACGGCCACTGACGCGGTCGGCGCGCCCGGCGGCGCACCTGTTCGCTGCGAGCGTGTCCGCTGTACGCCATTCGCGTCGCGTCCGCGGGCTAGGGTGGGGGCGAGTACGGCGCAGTGATCGCGCGAACCGGATCGTCGGAGGGACATAGCCGTGGAGGTCAAGATCGGCGTGCAGCACGCACCCCGGGAGATCGTGCTGGAGAGCGGCCTGAGCGCCGAGGAGCTCGAGAGCATCGTCGCCGACGCACTGTCCGGCAAGACGCAGCTGCTCAGCCTCACCGACATCAAGGGCCGCAAGGTCCTGGTGCCCGCCGACCGCCTGTCGTACGTCGACCTGGGCGAGCCCAGCATCCGCAAGGTGGGCTTCGGCGCGCTCTGAGGAGCGAAGAGAACCGAAGGAAACGGCCCGGTGGTTGACCCCACCGGGCCGTTTCTCTTTCTTCCGCTTCGGGTAGGACGCCTGTGATCCGATTTGCCCTGACCTGCGGGAGGGACCTCATCATGCTGCTGGAAGCGCTCGGCTCTGCTCTGCTCGGTCTCGCCTTGGCCGCCGCGGCCCTCAGACTGCTCCCGACGCGCCTGCCCTCGTCCAGAACTGTGCTGGTCAGCGCGGCATTGGGGGCGTTGTTCGGGTCGTACCTCACGCACTACGCACTGGGTCCGGGACACACCACGCCGAGCGCGACCATCCTCGGTGGGGCGCTCGTGTCGGCGGTGGTCCTCTCCCTGCTGCTGCGGCCCGCGCGGCGGTCCGGGAGGACGTCCGGCCGGACTCCGTTTTCGGTCCCGACGGGCTGATGAATAGCTGATGGCCGACAGCCGGTCATGACGGTGGCCCCGAAGCGGACGTCCGCTTCGGGG